>CANJSS010000022.1 GCA_947476955.1 Flavobacteriales bacterium | reverse complement strand
CTTTCGAGATTATCCATTCTGGGTATGGAAACATAAGTTTTGTTTCGAAAGAGAAATAGTTTCCGGAACGAAGTGCGTTTTCTAATTCTGTTGTATAATGCGTACGGTTTAATTTTTTGCCGATTCATAAGCTGTGCGATTCGCAATTACAGAGGTTATCACGTGCGACCAATTTAAAATAGGTTTAAAATCATCCATTCCATTGATTTATATTATTTTATGCTGGAAATAGTACGCGTATCTTTGTAGGGTACTTCAGGCTAAAAAACATTTCCAATGGTAATGCTTGACGTGTCAGAGATGGCAAACAAGTTTACTGGATTGTTCCAAGGTTTGAAGAAACAAAATTGAAAAAGCGTTCGGGGAGTGATCTCCTTTTTATTGGATTCCTAGGTTGAAGGTAATTAACGAAAGCGCGTTTCATTGATGGGGACAGGAGTAAAATCCTGTCCCTTTTTTGATTTAACTATTTTGACTTTAATAAAGAACAAAACTGTCCATCAAATCGACTAAAAACCAATATTTTTTAGAGGAAAACACAACTTTTTGCAGTATATTTGGTATCCAAAGTATACATGAAAAATAGCGATAAATATAGTTTAGAAAATGCATTTCGGCTCTTTGAAACCGACAATATTAGCGTATTCGAAGTTGGTAACACCAAGGGATTGATGCAAATACATGAATATTTATTTCGGGGATTATATGATTTTGCTGGACATATTCGCACAAAAAATATATCGAAAGGTGGTTTTAGATTTGCAAACACCTTGTATCTAAAAGAGGTTCTGGTCAAAATTGAAGAAATGCCAGAAAATAATTTTGAAGAAATCGTTGCTAAATATGTAGAAATGAACATTGCGCATCCTTTTATGGAAGGTAATGGCAGAACAATGCGTATCTGGTTGGATCTGATTCTAAAAGCGAAGCTTAAAAAAATGGTTGATTGGCAATTTATAGATAAATCGCTTTATTTACAAGCAATGGAAAGAAGCCCAATTAACGATTTGGAATTAAAAACCTTGCTACATGCCAATCTAACGGATGACATAAACAATAGAGAGGTAATTTTTAAAGGAATAGAACAATCTTACTATTATGAAGGGTACACGAAAGAGGACGACATCGAATAATCTTAGTTTCCTATAATCTGAATCAAATAAACTTTACTGCGGATCAACGATATATTTAAAAAGTTGAACAGCTCACAAAGTCACACACCACAACCCAAAAAAACGCAATTCCCAAAACCTCACACTATTTTACGTGCACGATTTGTGTACACTTTCATGAATTGTTTTCGGATTGGATAAACGCTACCCGCGCAAGCCAATTGAAGCAAATAAATTGCATGTTTATCTCTTTCACTGTTTACCACTAAAACGCCATCCAACAAAACAGATTGCCATTGTTCAAGGTTTAAATGGCACGAGAAATCTGCGAGAGCCAATTCACCAATCAACTGTATTTCTTCCACTTTAAAGGTAAGTAGAAAGTAGTATTGATCCTGATTGCGATAGAGTGTTGTCTGTTCCATTTTGTTTTTTTGTTACAGTAGCTTATGCAGTAACTTAATTGGCAATTATATTCTATTGTGAAATACTATACGAGTAAACTATACGATTAATCGAATAGTTTCATCATTCTGTTTCGTGCAGAAATTACTGCTGTAAGCAAGAACGGCACCCTTTGCAGAGTGCCGTTTTCGTTACGATATGCAGTTAGTCTTGTAACATCGGAATTTCTACATCCGGCTTCACAAGAGCGTCTTTAATTTTTAATTCTAATTCTTCCATTAATTCCGGATTGTCCTTTATTAATAATTTTACAGAATCGCGTCCTTGTCCTAGTCGCGTTTCCCCATAAGAGAACCAAGAACCACTTTTCTTCAATATATTTAGATCCACACCAAGATCCACAATTTCCCCCACTTTAGAGATTCCTTCTCCATACATGATGTCAAATTCTGCTTTTCGGAATGGCGGCGCAACTTTGTTTTTCACCACCTTTACTTTTACGCGGTTACCCATGATTTCTTCGCCATCTTTAATTTGAGCAGCGCGTCGAATATCAATCCGAATGGAGGAATAAAATTTCAAAGCATTTCCACCAGTTGTAGTTTCTGGGTTACCAAACATAACGCCAATTTTCTCCCGCAATTGGTTAATGAAAATACAGCAACATCCAGCCTTATTAATAGATCCTGTCAATTTTCGCAAAGCTTTGGACATCAAACGTGCCTGCAAGCCCATTTGAGAATCGCCCATTTCTCCTTCGATTTCTGCTTTTGGCGTAAGCGCCGCTACAGAATCCACAACGATTAAATCAATTGCACCCGAACGAATTAAATTATCCGCAATTTCCAATGCTTGTTCCCCGTTGTCTGGCTGAGAGATCAATAAATTTTTAATATCAACACCCAACTTTTGAGCGTACGTTGGATCGAAAGCATGTTCCGCATCAATAAATGCAGCAATTCCTCCTTGTTTTTGCACTTCTGCGATTGCATGAATTGCCAAGGTAGTTTTACCCGATGACTCCGGACCATATATTTCTACTACTCGGCCTTTTGGATAGCCATTTATTCCTAGAGCTAAATCTAAGGTAATAGAACCAGAAGGAATAACTTCCACTTTTTCTACTGGCGCATCTCCTAATTTCATAACGGCACCTTTGCCATACGCTTTGTCTAATTTCTCTAGTGTCAATTGGAGCGCTTTTAATTTTTCTGCATTTACTTCTTTAACTGCCATATCGTTTGTTGTTTATTCTTCCTTTTACTCGTACATAAAAGTTAGAGGTTATTAATTTAACTGATGCAAAAATAGCCTCAGATGGTCGTAAGCTATTTACGTTCTATATACTTATTTTAAAATTTCTAAAATTTCTTCTGCGTGTTCCTTTGTTTTTGGCTTTTCAATGATTCCAACGATATGTTGATCTTCATTCAGCAAGAAGGTAGTTCGATGAATTCCATCGTATTCTTTTCCCATAAATTTTTTATTCCCCCAAACTCCAAATGCTTCAATTACAGATTTGTTCTCATCTGCAATCAAGGGAAAAGGCAAAGAAAACTTCTCCTGAAATTTTTGATGGGAGCTAATTGAATCCGCACTTACACCAACAATATGAATCCCATTTTTCTGCAAGAGTCCATAATTATCTCTTATATTGCATGCTTGAACAGTGCATCCTGGCGTGTTATCTTTTGGATAAAAATAAATTGCCAATTTCTTTCCTTTGAAATCGTTTAAGCTAATTGTCGCGCCGTTTTGATCCGTTCCAAAAAATTCAGGTGCCTTGTCTCCTACTTTTAAATGTTTCATTTTGCTAATTATTTAAACACTATTTTGACGATTTATTAATCAAATATAAATCGAATTTTCATATAAACAAAAAATAAAATGAAAAAATGTTTAGAAACTAATCATTTTCTATAAAATTAAAAAGCCTCCCAGATAACTGAAAGGCTTTGAATAGCTCGTTTATGTGCTGTTTTTTTATTTATTCCTTTACTTCCAAAGCTGCATATTTTATTTTCAATGCTTCAAAAGCTTTGATTTTCTTTCGTGCTTGATCCGCATACAATGCATCTTTATTTTTTTCGTGGGAAACGATCTCTCCCTCCAGTTCTAAAATCTTAGAATCAAACATCGACATTAAATAGGTAATATTTTGTGGTAAAAACATTTGAGTATAAAAGTCTCCCTGTATTTTTAAATAAGCATATAGATCAAACGCTTTATCCAACATATCCGTATTCTGACGCGTAATGTAATAGGTCCATGAATTCATAACGCTTAATTGATCAAAACCTTTTAAATTGGTACTTTTTAAAACTGTTTCGAAATAGTTGAACTTATCTTCGTCGCCATGAGCCCCATATAATTGCGCAATTCCTGTGACCATTTTAGAGGAATTTTCCGCTTCAAGATTCTTCGCTTTAACTATTGCTTTTTCTGGATTAATTTTACCTAAGTGTTTCAATGCGGTAGAAATCACAAGATAAGATTGGTCTTTTTCAAGTCGATCAATTAAGATTGCCTCTAATTCTTGTCCTACCATTGCGTTAGCTAAGAAATTCAGCGCAGCCACTCTCACTTGAGAAGAAGCATCGGTTGAAGCCAAAACTTTTATTATATCCAAGCCAATTTGCTTTTTTTCCGGCTGAAGTTTAGCTGCTTTTTCTATTGCTAGTATACGCAGGTTCCAAAAGGAATCTTTCAACGCATCGACGATCAATTGCTGTCCCGCTTCAGTTTTACTTTTTGAGCCGAATACCAGTCCGTCTTTTCGCGCTTTATAGCGTTCTCCTTGGTAGTATTGAAAAATATATTGCTCGGCAGGTTTCGTTTCGCGCATTTTGGATAAAAGCATTTGCTGGTAATCAAACACAACACTTTTCACTTCTCCGACAAAAGGCAAATCGAAAGATTCTTCCAAATCATCCACCACCACGTTGTGCAAGGTCTTTCCATTGGCATCAAATACTGCAATTTGCACTGGTAATTTAAAGATTGGGGACAATTCCAAATTCTGAATTTGTTTCACAGAAACGGTAACAGTTCCTTTCTCCGCGTTTATTTTTTGTTGAACGTCTAAAAGGGGGTGTCCAGATCCCAAATACCATTGGTTAAAAAACCAATTTAAATCTTCCCCGCTAACTTCTTCAAATGCAATGCGCAATTGGTGAAATTCAGCTGGTTTGAATTTGTTAGTTTGCAAATAATTCTTTATTCCTTCGAAAAATGCTTCATCTCCCAAATAATTGCGCAGCATGTGTAAAATTCTACCGCCTTTATTGTAGGAATGGCCATCAAACATTTGTTCCTTGTCATCGTAGTCCAACCAAATAAGATTGTGGTATCCTTGTGTTTGAGAAGATTGAAAATAGCCATCTGCTTCTAATTCAGCTTGAAAATCTGCCTCATCCATCCCAAATTTATGTTCGTCCCAGAGGTATTGAGAATAATTTGCAAACGATTCGTTTAAAGACAAGTTAGACCAGGATTCGCAGGTTACTAAATCTCCAAACCAATGGTGAAACAATTCATGTGCAATCGTAGACTGGTCATTTCCATCAAGCAATTCGCGATCTGTTTTATATGCGTAATCCCCAAAGACAACTGCTCCGGTATTTTCCATTGCTCCAGAAACATAATCGCGCACAACAATCTGACTGTATTTATCCCAGGCAAACTCATATCCAAGTAATTCAGAAAAATGGCGAATCATATTTGGTGTCTCCCCGAATATTGCTTTTGCAGATTTTTCCCATTCTGGTTCAACGATATAATTTACCTCCATTTTTGACCCATCTGGTCGTGTATAAGAATCCTTTACCGTTTTAAATTCGCCAATACCCATCATAAATAAATACGGAGCGTGCGGCAATTCTTGTATCCAGTGATCTGTTCTTGTCCCATTCGGATTTTTTTTGGAAGCAACCAATTTTCCATTGGAAAGCGTCATAAATTTATCCTCTACTGTAATAAAAATTTCTTGGGTTGTTTTTGCATTTGGAGAATCAATCGTTGGAAACCAGACAGAACTTGATTCCGTTTCTCCTTGTGTCCAAATCTGCGGCATTTTGTTTGTGTCTTCTCCTTTTGGATTAATAAAATAAAGCCCTTTATCAGAAGTAATAGCGCTACTCCCACTGGTTTTGCGTTCATCTGGCTTTGCAATGTAGTTTATTACAACCGTATATTTTTCTTTTCTGTTGTACGTTTTATTCAGTTTTATTTTCAAAGTCAAACTATCTAAATAGGAAAAAGAAAGCTCCTTTTTATCCAGTTGAACGCTTAAAATATCCATTCCTTTTGCATCTAAAATCAAACTATCGGAAGCATAAAAATGCGGTTTTGCAGTAATTGTAGCAATACCATTCATGCGTGAATTTGTCCAATTAAAATTGACTTCGAGCTTGGTGTGAATTAAGTCGGTAAGAATGGTTTCAGCCGCCCGGTATGTTGGTCGTTTCGCTGGTGTTTTCAATGAATCAGAAACTAGAAGCGAGTCCTTGGTGATTTGATTCCCAACCGTTGTACTTACATTTTCTGGATTAACTGATTTCTTTGTGCCACAAGCAACTAGTGTAATAAGGCAGATTATGGAGATGCTTTTTTTCATGTATCAAATTAGTTTATGTAAAATTCAACAATTAATTTGAATTCTTACCCATAAAAATATCCAAGTAGTAGCAGTTTCGATTACTTTTGGTAAAAATAATTGAAACATGTCAAATCATAAATGGAGTTTTGATGGCGCGGATACTATCGCTGCAGAAGGTGCTATTATAAAATGGGACGATCACCGGTTTTTTACATTAACCTTTAAAGGGCAGAAATTTTTTGGAGAACTTTTGGAAGATCAGTCCGAAAATAATTTTCTGAAATTAAAAATTAACCACCGTGTTTTCGAAGTGCATAAAAAAGGAGAATTGGACGAACTGATTTCCGCTATGGGATTAGATATTCCAAAGGTTCGGAAATTGAAGGAATTAATAGCCCCAATGCCGGGAAGAATTGTTCAAGTTGCAGTTTCAATTGGGCAAGAGTTGGCACTTGGAGAAGAAATACTTTCTTTGGAAGCGATGAAAATGGAAAATGTATTAAAAGCGGAAGGCGTTGGTATTGTAAAGTCGATACTAGTAAAAGCCAATCAAATTGTAGATAAAGGATCGGTTTTAATTGAATTCGAATAGGATTTTAAATGAACTAAAAATTTAATTTAACAAGAAATAAGATGGAAGAACAAATTTTGATCACAACGAGTACAAATCTCGAAGGTTTTACAATCAAAAAACAAATGGGTTTAGTGAGGGGGATTACAGTTCGGTCGCGCGGATTAGGCGGCAATATTGCTGGAGGATTTATGGCAATGTTTGGTGGGAAAAGCACAATCTACACGGAGCTTTGCGAGAATTCAAGAGAAGAAGCGCTAAGATTGATGATTGACAACGCAAAACACCTTGGAGCCAATGCAATAATAAATATGCGTTACGAATCAAACGAGGTAATGCAAGGTTTAACAGAAGTATTGGCATACGGCACTGCAGTGCTAGTAGAAGAAAATTAAAATTACAAGTGACTAAAAAAGGGCACATGTTCCCTTTTTAGTTTACTTTTTACAAAGCAAAAGCTTTCTTTATAATTGTTGGGTGTATTGTTGCGAACTCACTTACGCACCATTCTTGAAATTTTTTAATTTCATCTGAATCCGTAATCCACTTTAGTGCTTTAAATAATTCTTTTTGAAATAATAACGCATCAAAACTAACTTTCGTAAGAATCTTCTTGGTCAATTCTAGCATAGCATCTTTATTTTTGTTCGATACAATTTAAGGTTAAAAAACAAGAAAAGCAAGATATAAAAGCGCAAAAAATTGAAAATAATTGGAAAAATTTCCAAACTCCCTCAAAAACAAATGTTTACGAAAATACGCAGTAGAGATAATTCTAGCCGATAATTTTTTGTTTTATAACTTGGTAAATCTCGAGAGAAACTTTGTCATAAACATAAATTAAAACATGCATATTTTCTGCATTGTGTGTTGTTGTAGTCCCGGCCTGTCCGAGTTGATTTGGCAGAATAAAACTATAATCTAAATAATATTTCCCGTTATTCAACATCGTTGAAGTTAGCGTTCGCCCCCAAGTTTGACCATCAATTGTTCCACGCATAATATCTCTGTGCACGTAATCAGGCGTAAATACATTGGTTACATTTTGAGGCCCAACCAATGAATCTTCTATAATATAAACAACCATTGCCAATTCATTTGCAAGCGAATTGTCTAATTTCTCAACTTCTGTGTGCAAGAAAAAACCATGCTTTGGTAATTCAAAATAATTTAGCTTCGCTTTAATTGCAACCTTTAAGGGTGAAGCCAGAACTGCATTCGTTTTTGTTGACCAAGAGCCGGATGCTGGAAAATACTCCCCACCATCGTTTGTTCTGCTAATTGTTCCAGCTGGGTTTCCAAAAAATCCGGAATTCATCAATGTATTTCCAAAGTAATTGCCCAATTCCAAGCCATTGGCATTTTTAAAATCGATCGTATATCCTTGCGCTGTATTCACGTCTTGAAACGAAGAAGTTCCACTAATTGTATTGGAAGCATGAATACTAGCGACGAAAACACGCAAGGGATTATTTGCATGAATTGCGTGTGCAACTGCTCCCGCTGCTGGACAAAAACTACAATTATGCCCGGTAAAATCTTCAATCAATACATTTCTATCCGGATTTTCATTCGGAATACTAGAAAAATCTGGCCATTCATTTGCAACATAATCGCTCCAATTTCCAGCATATATGGTAGTGTCCAAATCTATATTAATCTTTGGAGGAAATGGATTTTCAACTTTGTCACACGATGAGAAAATTAGTGCGACGATTGTCAGTAGAGCAAAAAAAGATCTTTTCATTTCGTAAAATTTAGAAGCTATGGGTTAAAGAGACAGTTAAACCATTCGAGGCTGGAACTGGTCGGCAAACGCCACCAACACAAAACAAACCTGCCCTTTGGCGACCAAATCCAAGTGTGATTCTTGTTGCGTCACGAATATAGCCAACATTGAAATATGGATGGTGTGTTCGATGATGTCTGTCCTGATTCCCAAAATTATATTGATCCATTGCACTTACAAACCAATGAGAATTGATGGTGTATTCTATTAATAATGTTGCCCAATCTCCTTTGTCAACAGCTCTTGCGTCTCTATAGGAAATTATATTTTCTTTTTTGAAATCCATTAAGTGTACGTCGTTCTCTAGCGAATCTCTTCTATTAATAAAGAGCGATTGAGCTTCCACACGAATAGATTGTTTGTTGTTGAATTTATAGCCCAATTCCAAAACAACAACATTAGATTTAATTAGACCAACCTCTTTTGTCACCGTTGCAACATCATTATTTAAAACAATGTTAAAGTAACTGAAAATTAAGTTAAAGTTTTTGTTGAATTTTTTCGTGATATTGAAATTGATATCTCTCCAATACAAACTATCGCTCATATCAAAAGGTCCGCTCGTATAGGTTACGCCCGTTGAATCCAATGGATTAATACCAGCTGTATGGCGCATTGGTCGGTAAGCACTTGAATAATTTACATTTATAGAAGTTCCATATTTCCCGCCAATTTTAGAGCCTTTTTTGAAGGTATACAAGACTTCCGCTTGGTAAGCGATTTCACCAACTGGCTGTGTAGCGTATGGATACAATGATGCAACAAGATTGTATGTGTGTGTTTTATTTAAAGAAGGAAGGTAATTGATCAATACATTTTGTAATTGCTTCGTTCGATCTGATCGATAACTCATATTATCAGCCGATTTTGCAGATAGTAAAATCCCTAATCCTTTTTGGGAATAACCAAGATTTGCTACTGCCGCATGGCCCGTATTAAAAATATATCCATTGTCTTGGGAGGGGTCCTGGCCTTTCATCACGTATTCTCCATTGAACGTGAACTTACCATAACGCACTTTCACTCTTCCGCCATACGTTCCAACATTTTCAGGAAGAATTAGCGTAGAATTATCGTCTTTTTGGTATTTACTCACAAAAGAAGCACCAACTACAATATCTAGTTTTTGATCTGCAAGCTTTTTTATCGTTTCATTTAAATGAATTTCCCCATCAATTCCGCGCACAATTCCTTCACTATGTTCAATTCTACCATCCAAAAAAGCGTACCGTTGGTAACCGTAAACAGCTTTAATTACTGCTCCTTTTGCAGGACGAAGTACAAGGCGCATGCCGTCCAACATATTATCGTATCCCAAAGCTCTGTCTTCATAGGTTCTCAAAGACAAACCTGTTCCAAACTGCTCATAAATTGAACCCAAAGTTATATCAATGAAATCATTTGTATAACCAACATAGCGCATTCCCAAACCTGTTCCATCAAAAGTAGAAGGATAACCTTGAATTCTCGGCAAATAGGATTCAAACCGCATTCCTGCTTTGAAGTTTCCCTGTGTATAAAAAATATTCATGTAGGAATTTAGGAGCCCTTTTTGTGCCGGCTGTGAAGCTCCAATTAAGGAATCTTCCTTTAAATACTGAAAAGTAGTTTCAAAATTTCCTGTAAAATTTCCAGGTGATACTTGACCAAAACCGATAAATGGTCCTAGAATAGCGAGTAGATAAATAGTGATTTTTCCCATGTATTTCTTTCAATAGATTTGCCTTATTCTTCGGCTGCAAGTTTTTTGATTTCTTCGTACAATTTATCTTCGTCGCCTGGCGCGTAGTTATTGTGCGAATACACTATATTCCCTTTAGAATCAACTAAAAAAGTATGGGGCACGTTATTTACACCCATTGCGCGCTTGAAATCTCCATTTGAATCCATTAAAACTAAATAATCCCAACCTTTTCCATTCACGTAAACAGGCACGGAATTCATTGTTTTTTGATCGTCAATAGACACCGCAACAAGATTTACACCTGTTTCTTCCTGCCAATCCGTGTACACCTCATGAATTGTATTTAATTCTCTTTTACATGGCGAGCACCAGGTAGCCCAAAAACTAATTACAACCGGCCCATCGAATCCTAAATCACTTGTATTTATAGATTTGCCATTCATATCTTTTAGTTGTACGGATGGTAATTGCTTCAATTCTTTAGTGTTTTCTACCTCAGCTTGACCAAAAAAATTGAAGCTCAAAACGGTATAAACAATGGCTAAGACGATTCTTTTCATGATATAAATTTTTATAGTTTCTCGCAGGATTTCAAAAACCTTGCCGTTAACAAAGATACACTGAAACTTGAGTTTCGCAACGAAAATTTTAGCGGCAATTATTGAATTCCTATTTGATTAAAATCCTACTATTACTGCTATAAATTTGGAAAACATTTCATTAAATATGCGTGTTTCTCTATTTTTAATACCGATTGATTCGCTTATTCCGCTTTTATTTTTTATATTTGATAGTTACATTTGCAAAATTGTAATTTGAAAAAAGCAATTTATGAAAAAAATTATACTTTTTAGCACCCTGTTATTCATTGTGACTTCTAGCTTAAATGCACAGGATGGTATCTCAATTCAACACGATGGATCAGGTCCAGACATCTCTGGTTCAATCTATTCTGTGAATTTATTTGGCACCTCGCCAGAGCTTGTCGGAGGCGTATTGGACGTTCATTTTATTGTAACTAATACTACTGGTTTTGATCAGCAATGGAAAATTACCCGCAAGAAAATTTCAGTTCCTGCTTCATGGAATGATCAGGTTTGCTGGCCTCCATTATGCTATAATACAAATGGTGCGATTTATTCTACTCCAAATTCAGGCGGGAACCCTGCGCCAATAATTATGAATGGAACAGCAACAACTACAAACAGCGAAATCGCAGAATTAAAACCGCGAATTACACCTGACCAAAGTTCAGCAAGTTATGCTTTGTATCGATATTACATTACAGAAACAACAACTGGCAACTACATGGATTCTGTAGATTTGGAAGTGAACTTCACTATGGGTGTTTCAAACATAAAACAAGAAATTAGCGTTTCTATTGCTCCAAATCCAGCAACTGATTTTGTTTCAATTAACTTAAACGGCATTGAAACTGCTGCTATAAAAATTGTAGATGTTTTAGGAAATACTGTGTTTAGAGATTCCTATTTTTCAGGTGTTAAGAAAATTGATGTTTCAAATTTTAAAAATGGCATTTACTTCGTAATGATAGAATCTAACGGTATAAAAACAATGACACGAAAAGTGGTTATTAAGCACTGATTTTTTCTCTTTCCTAAAAGGCCACGCAAGAGTGGTCTTTTTTTATGTCTAAACATTCATGTTTTCGTATATTTGAATCAAATCATTTTGAAATTGACCGAATTAAAACCCGAATATCTTACTGCACTTCAGGCAGCTGTTGAAGCGTCTGAAAAAATTATGGAAATATATTTAAACGGTTTTGAAACGGAATATAAATTGGATGGTTCGCCTGTAACACAGGCTGATTTTGCTGCATCAACAATCATAGATTCCTATTTAGAAAAAACTGGAATTCCAATCACAAGTGAGGAAACTATTAAGATTGATTACGCCATTCGAAAAGAATGGAAGGAATCCTGGTGCGTGGATCCTTTAGATGGCACAAAAGAATTCGTAAAAAGAAATGGCGAATTTGCTGTAAATATTGCATTGATTAGCAATGGCGTTCCAGTTTTCGGTTTAATTGCCTCGCCTGTAAATAGAAATATTTTAGTTGGAGGAAAGGAAATCGGGGTTTTCATTATTGCATTCAATGACCTATCTAATTCAGAACTTTGGATAAAATTAGAAACACCAAAAAAAGTCAATATACCATTGATTATAACGTGTTCAAGAAGCCATAATTCCGGACCAATTCTCGATTTCTTGAAAGAATTACAACCTAAACACCCAGAAATAAACTTTATCAAAAAGGGTTCTGCTCTTAAGTTTTTTGACCTAGCGGAAGGCAAAGCAGATGCTTATCCAAGATTTGCTCCAACCATGGAATGGGATATTGCTGCCGGGCAGGCAATTCTGGAAGCACTTGGAGGATCAATTGTTCACGCAACCACAAATCAATCGTTAGTATATAACAAATCGGATTTAACCAACCCATCCTTCCTTGCCAAATCCAATGCATTACTTTCAGCGCGATGAAAAGATGCACTACCATATTGCTGCTTTTAATTTCTTATAACCATGCTATTGGTCAACAAAACACGTTGCTACTAAATTCTTTTTTCAAGGATTGTTTATTGGATAATTCCGAAAAAAACAGTTCAATAGGGTCCTCTTTTTTTCCAAAATTCGAAAGTGAAACTGGAATTAATTCTAGATTTCAAGACAGCAGTTTACAGTACTACGATGTAACAGAAACACTTTTTAAAAAGCACCTTTTTGAAGTAAAGGGACAGAACTACTACCTGACAATTTCCCCAGTAATAGATTTGGCAAAGGGCAAAGATTTATCGGATACATCCGAAAGAAAATTATTTCAAAATACAAGAGGATTTTTTATAGAAGGGGATTTATTCAAGAATTTTTCATTTTCAACCTCGTTTTTTGAAAATCAGAGTAGGTTTGCGCAATATGAATCTGCCTACTACGCTTCTATTGGTGAATTATATCCTAATTCAAGTGTTGGTTACACATCTCAAAATGCTGTAATTCCGGGAAGCGGCAGAACTAAGCCTTTCAAAGAAACTGGATTTGACTACGCATATGCTATTGGAAATATAGTCTATAAACCGCATCGATCCATCCTGTTGAGTGCAGGAAATTCGGCTCATTTTATAGGAGATGGGCACCGCTCCATTTTGCTTTCAGATAATAGTGCGCCTGCTCCGTTTTTCAGGGCAACATTTCAAATTTCATCGAAGTGGAAATTCGATTATTTACGGATGCGATTGATAAATCTTTTGCGCAAACCTGCAAGCTCATCCGTTGAATCTTATTACGAAACAAAAGGATATTCTGTAAATTACCTTTCTTATTTACCTAATTCCAAATTTTGTGTTAGTTTTTTTGAAGGTATAATTTGGTCTAGGGGAGACTCTATTATTTCCAAAAAAGTACACCCACTTTATTACAATCCTATTCCGTTTATTGCAAATTTATCCTTCACAGACAAGGAAATTTATTCTATAATTGGTTTAAATTTATCCTATTCCCTTGTTCCAAAACATAGAATTTATGGACAATTAGCACTGGGTAATATTGCAGACAAACAAATTGCTTATCAAATAGGCTATCGCGGATACAATTATTTTGGGTGGAAAAACTTTATGGTACAATTGGAATACAATTCCGTTTCCAAAAACATGTATTCATCCAGTAATCCTCGCTTAAATTACAGCCATTATAATTTGCCTTTATCCCATAGTAAAGGCAGTTCTTTTCAAGAATTTATTTTACGTAGTAATTTTGAACGAAAGCGATTTTACATCGACATGAAAAGTATCCTTTACCTTGTGAAAGATTATTCTTCCCTTGATCTTCTTGCTGTTCAAAAAAATATAACAAGAGAAACAGGTTCCATTTTTCTTCAAAAAGTAGAACTTGGTTACCGTTTTAATAAGAAAATGAATCTTACTGTTTTCGGTAGTTTACAATTTCGAACAGAAGTGTTTTCGAAAACACAGCATTCGAATCAATTATTCATTGGGATAAGAACAGGAATCACGAACCATTACAACGATTTTTAATGCGGATTTTAAGCTTAATAGTAATTCTTTTTCCCTTTGTTATTTTCGGACAATTAGTTACCGAAACGATAACTGAAGAAATGCCGAATGACTCTGTCTTTTCTGCTACGATTCACTTACATACTTCTGTAAAACCATATAGCTTAAGCCAGAAAAATCAAACTGCTCTGGTTAGTTTTAATCGTAAATCGAGTCTTTTTTCCGGTAATTTAAACCCTTTGGTTGATTTAAATTACCGCTATTATGATAACCTACAATTTCGCAGTGGGGTTGGAATCGCTTTAGAAAGTAACGTCCAAAAAAAATGGCATTATCGTGCATCAATAATTGGAGGCATTGGATCTGGTGATTCAACCTTTCAAACAAATAGTGTTGTGGTGGAAGGTGATAAAAAAAAATATACGTATTTAGATATGAAAGGGCGCGTCACCTATAAGCCTAACGAAATTTTCAATTTTCAAGTTGGAATAGATCATAATTTTATTGGTGAAGGCAATCGATCGATGTTTTTGAGTGACTATGGTAAAGTTTATCCTTTTGGTCAAATAAAGGCAACTTTCTGGCGGCTTGAGTATACCATTTTGTACCAATTTTTTAAAGAGCAAGCAGGAGAAAATTGGCAGCGAAAAAATGGCGCTACCCACCACATAAGTTTCAATGCTGCAAAATGGTTAAACTTTGGTGTTTTTGAATCGGTAATTTTCCAACCTAAAGACACGTTGCTCAATCGAGGATATGATGCGGAATATTTGAATCCTGTTGTTTTTTATCGCCCGCAAGAATATTCTCTCGGTTCTTCTGACAATGTTTTATTGGGCTTAAGTTTTACTGCAAAATATAAAAAACAAGTACTGTATGGCCAACTCATTTTGGACGAATTTTTTCTTGCAGAAATAAAGGCAAAATCTGGCTGGTGGGCAAACAAATACGGCGGACAAATTGGGATAAAAGGACGATTTAATAGTGGAAAAAGCAATGTGTTTTACCGAACAGAATATAATTTTTCAAGGCCCTATACTTATTCCCATTTGAATTCAGGACAAAATTATGGAAACCAAGGAATGCCACTTGCGCATCCGTATGGAGGGAATTTTATGGAGATTTTAGGCGAATTCAAACTGCAGCGAAACAGGTGGTCTATTAAAACATTTTTTAGTTACTTTTTATTTGGCTACGATATAAATGGGTTTAGCTACGGATCTAACATCTATGAACCATACACCAATCGTCCATACGAATACAATCATTTTATTGGACAAGGGAAAGGAAATAATGGTGTAAGATCGATTATAACTGTTTCTTATAAAGTTTCAAAATATGGGAATTTACAACTGTTTTTCGAAAATCAATTTCGGTACGATACCGCATTTAAACATGGCAATTATATCCCGTTAATTGGATTGAGAAGTCAACTATGGAATGATTATAGAAACTATTAGTGTATGGATGGAGAAATAAAAAAAGCGATCGACCATGAGTCGATCACTTTTTATTTTACCTGCACATCGTAGCTGGTTATATTAAGAATTTAGTTGCTAGGATTTATTTTATAAGCCAATTATGTGTCTTAATTCTACTTCTGTGACACAGCACTTTTTCCCTGTTTGATTTAAATACGTTCGTGTGACAAGCCGACCATGAATGGCAACTTTCTTCCCTTTTTCCGCATATAATTCTAAAAACTGCGCCATATTTCCCCAAGCAAAGATACGGTGCCATTCTGTGTTTGATTTGATTTTACCATTATTGGCGCGGTAATCATTGTCCGTTGCAAGGTTGAAACGAGCAACTTTATTTCCGTTTTGAAATTTTGTTATTTCTGTTGGCGAACCGATATTTCCGATTAACGTCACATGATTTTTAAATGAATTCATAGCGTGTTTAAATTGTGTAATTAGTGGTAAAAAATTATGTTAAGAAAAAAGTGGGAATTGGAAACTTGTGTAGGTTTAGAGAATAATCAAATCGTTTACTTCTACTTCAGAAATAAATTTTCGTTCGCCCTGTTTCTGGTAAAACTTTGTTACCAATTTCCCTTCAACCGCCAGATCCATTCCTTTATACCCTAGTTCTTCCAATATCTGCACCCAACGACCCCAAGCCGTTAATTGATGCCAATTACTTCTTGTTTTTGTATTTCCAGCACTATCCAAATATATTTCCTTTGTAGAAAGTGTGAATTGAGCGATTTTTCTTCCATTTGCCAATTCCACTATTTTAGGTGTTGAACTAACTTTTCCGATTAAATTAACGTGGTTCATGTTTTTTGATTTTTAATGTGGTTTTTAAATAAGGGAGCCGATTTCTCAACTCCCGCTTTGTTTGTATAGGTGGTTATTTGGTGCTTTTTTCTTCTACTTCCGTAGTGTCGTCCGCTGCACTTTTTAAAGCAATAATCAAAAACTCATTGATTTCAATTATTGTTTCGTTTCGCTTTTCTCCGGTTTTTGTTTCATACGTTTGATGAACCAATTTCCCTTCAATAAGAATTTCCTGCCCTTTATTAAGATTTTTTTTAACCCGCTTCGCAAGTGGACCCCAGGCTTTTATCGTATGCCATTGTGTATTGTCCTGCCACTGTCCGCTTTTGTCTTTGTAGCGTTCGTTCGTTGCCATAGTAAAGCGAGCCAATGTGCTTCCTGTTTCAAAATTTGTTACTTCCGGGTCTGCTCCTAAGCGGCCAATCAAACTAACTTTGTTTCTTAATGTACTCATGTTTGTGTTTTTAAAAAGTTTGAAAAATGTATCATTTGTCCTACATTCAGAAATCCTTATCTGAGTTCGACGATGCAAAGTTGCGGCAGTGAAAACCTTTTATTCGGTTATTTGTCATTTGTAATCGACTATTTTTCGTTTGTTGTCGATTAATACCGTTTAAACCTTTTAGTAGCAACGATTTCATGTATTTATTGATTCAAAAAAAACTTCATTTATTTTATCTTTCAGGAATTTCTTTTGCTATTTTCGAAAAAATTAAGCAACCTAAAAGAGCTATGCTAGTCTAAAAGAAATATATTTGTTTGTAAAATCTATATTTTAATCTAAACCCCAACCGTGAAAATATTACATCCTCCTAAAAATGATTACACCGACTACTTCGACATCGCTCGGTTTGGTTTGGCCTGGAAAATTAACTGTGCATTAACATGTGTATTATTTTTGACTTCAGTATATTTCTTTTTTAATCATAAGTTAATATTCCTTGAATATCTTGCCGGCTGTTTAATTTCCTTTACAGGAGTTATATATCTGTTTGTAACAAAGCGCTATATTGTTGTTTCCTATCTTATGTTGGGCTTTGCCTTATTATTGAAGCTAGTTTCCCTTTTCATTTTGAAAAATGTTCCCCATATCATTGAGCCAATGTGGTTAATAATAATAACCATATTCGCCTATTTCAATTTAGGCAATAAGGTGGGGAATTTAACCTCGGTAATTTCAATCTTAATAATTTCTACCTATTACCTTTTTTTTCTTGATGTAAACAAATTAAATCTTGAAAATCCAATACAATTTAATAACGTTGGTATAAGCCTAGAATTCAGCTTATGTATATTCACCATAAGTTACTTTATAGCACAATTTATAAAAGCAACGGCAAATGCAGAAAAGCGTTCAAGGATTGCAAACAAAGAATTAAATGAGCAATACCAATTAATTCAACACCAAAATGAAGAAAAGAAAATTCTTATAAAAGAAATCCACCACAGGGTCAAAAATAATTTACAGGTAATAGTAAGTCTTTTGAGGCTGCAATCTTCTGAATTAAAATCGGAGGAAACAAAAAATCAATTTGGCGACGCCATTAGTCGTATCATGGCAATGTCTCTGATTCACCAAAAACTTTACCAAGAAAAATACCTTTCACAAATAGAAACTTCTGACTATTTTAAAACACTGATTAACGATCTTTATACATCCTTAAGTTTGAGGAAACCTGTTGATATATTTGTTACTTCTGAATTGGAAAGAGTTGGGTTAAAAACTATTGTTCCTTTAGGTTTATTGGTTTCAGAATTAGTATCCAATACCCTGAAGCATGCTTTTCAAAAAGAAGGAGAAATCCATTTAACGTTTAGTGCGATGAATGCCGGCTATTTCAACCTTGAATATAGAGATAATGGGAAATGGGAAAATCCTGGTGACGATTCCCATTTTGGACTAAAACTTATAGATATGCTAATCGAACAATTGGAAGGTACGTATACAAAAATCAGTGATGAAACTGGCACAACTTATCGCATGTCGTTAGTTAATTTGGACGTATAACAAGGTTTATTCTTTAAAATAAAATCAGGGAATATGCCTTTCATGCAATTGATTTAATCCAAAATATATTGGATTGCATGAGGCTAAATACATTTCTACTAATAAAAAACAAAAACTAAGTTTCAATGTAAGGTGTTTTTAGATTGGATGGAATATAGTTACGTTCAAATTGCAGCTTTTCTCCTATCTTTGTTAAAAAATACAATGTTTACAGGTATAATAGAACAATTGGGGATAGTAAAAGCCATTCGAAAAGAAGGGGAAAATATTCATTTTACCATTTCTGCTCCCTTCACGTCTGAATTAAAAATAGATCAAAGTGTTGCTCATAACGGCTGCTGCTTAACAGTTGTAGAACTATCCAGCGACGAATATGTTGTTACAGCTATTCAAGAAACGTTGGAAAAAACGAATTTGAAATCCTGGAAAATTGGGACAAAAGTAAATTTGGAACGCTGCATGCAGATGAATGGCAGATTGGACGGACACATTGTTCAAGGGCATGTTGACACAACAGGAACGTGCAGCGCAATTGAAGATCAAGATGGAAGTTGGAAATATACCTTTCAGTATTTAAGCGACATGGTAACGGTTGAAAAAGGATCTGTAACACTTAACGGAACTAGCTTAACTGTAGTAGATTCAAAAGACAAAGAATTTTCCGTTTGTATTATCCCGTATACTTACGAGCATACAAATTTTCATGCGCTTCAAATTGGAGATACTGTAAACTTGGAATTTGATATCATTGGAAAATACGTTGCAAAATTGTTTGGGAAAACCATCCAAAATTGATTAATTAATAAGTCGGAATTAGAATAATTTTAGAAAAAGGCAACTTTTATTTCATCCATTTTTTCGTAATAAGCTTGCTGACTTTTTTTCTAAAGCGCTTAATAACAGAATCTCGGTCAGACACGTTTCCGCATTTCAAAATATCGCTTTTTACAAACTTGCCATTTTTATAAAAAAGAAACTCAAAGCAAACGGAAGTTACCTCGTCACGGTAGATAGGGAATAAATTTCCGGCTTGCAAAACGGTAGTTAAATCATCTACCCGAACGGATTTTTTGAATTTTCTATCGTACCCACGAATTGAAATCAAGACATACGTATCAATCCCTTTTGCCGCAAGAACCTTTTGAACAGAATCGGATGCAAGAATAGATGCGTCGCTTCCTAATTTAAGAACATTCAGTGATGGCATTGCTTTAACGCCAGCTTCGGCCAACATTTCCGTCAAATTAATTTCCATCGAATAACGGTCTTCTTGTTTATCTAATTGTCCTATTACCAGAGCATTTTTCAACTTGAGGTCTTGTGCTTGAGCGGAAAATATTACGGAAAATAATACCAAGAAAGAAAGTGAGTAATTTTTCATATTATACGATTAAAATATTTCTTTTGCGATTGTTTTTACCATGGTGGAATTAGACATTGTATAATAATGGATGCATGGAACGCCTGCCTGCTTTAATTCTTTGGATTGTTGAATCCCCCATTCTATCCCCAACGCCTCCACTTGTTTGTTGTCTTTACATTTAATAAGTTCCTTGGAAAGTGCCTCCGGATAATCTATTTTAAAGAATTTAGGCAAGAACGTAATATGATCCATCGTTTTGATCGGTTTCAAACCTGGAATAATTGGAACGTTTATGCCGTTAGATCTGCATGCATCAACAAAATCAAAGTATTTTTGGTTATCAAAAAACATTTGTGTCACAATATATTCAGCTCCTGCATCTACTTTGGCTTTCAGATAATGCAGATCCGTTGCCATATTCATTGCTTCGAAATGTTTTTCGGGATATCCTGCCGTTCCGATACAAAAATCGGTTGGCTCAAGCTTGATGTCATCCATCATATAATTCCCCTTATTCATTTCTCCAATTTGGCCAACTAATTCCACTGCAAAACGGTGTCCGTCTTTGTGCTGTTTAAACGTAGATTCTGTTTTAATGGAATCTCCGCGTAAGGCAAGAACATTATCAATTCCCAAAAATTGTAAATCGATTAAGGCATTTTCTGTTTCTTCTTTGCTAAAACCACCACAAATTAGATGCGGAACGGCATCTACCTGGTATTTATTCATAATTGCAGCACAAATTCCGACTGTTCCAGGGCGCTTTCGAATTGCGATTTTTTCAAGCAAACCGTTCTCTCTTTCTTTATAAATAAATTCCTCCCGATGGTAGGTAACATTTACAAAACGCGGTTTGAACTCCATCAAAGGATCTATTCCGTCATAAATTGACTGAATACTTTTTCCTTTTAACGGCGGTAGAATTTCGAAAGAAAAAAGTGTTTCTTTCGCCTGTTTCAAATGTTCTGTAACTTTCATTTAATTGGTGTGAAGTACAAATATAAGGAGAACCGATAACGAAGAAAGCGATTCGAAATTTAATTTCACAAATCTTGTTGTTTTAGTAAAAAATCTGCTAAAATTATATCTAATGGTGTTGTTACTTTTATGTTTTCTTCGTTCCCTTCCACAGAATGAATAAAATATCCGGCCTCTTCCACCAAACTTGCATCATCTGTTATTCCAGAATGAAAAGGGATTTTATAGGCTTCTACCAACACGGATTTTTTAAAACATTGCGGCGTTTGAGCGGTAAAATAGGCTGTTCTGTCCAAAGATTTTGATATATTTTCTTTGATGAATCGAAGGGATTCTTTCACTGGAAGAACGGGTACAACTTGTCCGAGTTCCTGCACAGCTAAAAAGCACCTTTCGATGGTTTTAAAACTAACTAAAGGACGAACACCATCGTGCACAGCAATAAAATCTCCGGAGCACAAGTCGAGGGCATTTTTAATAGAGAAATACCTTTCTTTTCCACCATCCACAACCAAATGAGGAATTTCACAGCTATGTTTTCGTAGCAAATCTTCCCAAAATGATTTCCATTCTTCTGGCAGCGTAAGCACTAATTGGGCGGAGGAATCGTAGGAGTGAAATAATTCCAAGGTATGCATTAGAATTGGTTTTCCCCCAATCTCCAAAAACTGTTTGGGAAGATCTCCCCCCATTCTTCGGCCAATTCCGCCAGCAGTAATAATTATAGAAAATACGCTCATAAGTTAAGAATAGAATAAACGTGTTTTATAGGTTTTTTTATACGAAAAAAGGTTGCTGATCTTAGAACAACAACCTTGAATAGTATTTTTTAAAAATTATTTTAATTGATTCGGATCGCTTGCGGCCTTATCATTGAATTTTTTCTGCTTGTTCAACCAAATGAATAAACCAATAAATCCAAGCAGAATAAACGAAAAATTGACAAAATCACCAATAAATTCAAAAGGTGTAAATGCTATTTTTGCAAAATCTGCAATGGCGTAAAAAATCGTTGAAGAACTCATGCTTTAAGTATTTTATAGTACAAAGAAAGTGATTTTTCCGAAAAGAAAATACATTTTAATTAGAAAATACAAAAATTGACATTTTTGATGGGTTGCGTTAACCTAAACTTCAGCAAATAGGTGTGGCCAAGAAAAAAACGACTAATTTTCTGACGATTCCACCCGCACAATTCCCGCCACAGCCTGCGTCAATTCTATAAAGTCTTCCACAGACAACCTTTCTGGTCTCAATGTTAAAAACGGGTGGTCAAAATCAGTACCGCTAATCAATTGTTTAATAGAATTACGAATTGTTTTTCTACGTTGGTTAAAACTCATTTTTACTACGCGAATAAATAACTTTTCATCGCAGGGAAGCGCACCTCTTTCATTTCTTGTACAACGAATAACGCCTGATTTCACTTTTGGAGGGGGGTTAAAAACGTGTTCGTCTACTGTGAAACAATATTCAATATCGTAAAATGCCTGCAATAAAACGCTCATAATTCCATAGGTTTTAGTTCCAGGTTTTTCAGCAACACGCAAAGCGACCTCTTTTTGGAACATTCCCATAATTTCAGGAATCTGATCTCTATAGTCAAGGCATTTAAATAAAATCTGGGAGGAAATGTTGTACGGGAAATTTCCTACAACAGCGAAAGAATCTTCTCCCATAATTTTCTTTAGATCCATTTTCAGGAAATCTGCTTCAATAATTTTATCCTTTAATTGAGGAAAATTGACATTCAAATAGGCAATGGAGTCGCGATCGATTTCCATAACATATAAATCCTGGTCAGTTTGATTTAACAGATATTCTGTAATTGCGCCCATCCCAGGTCCGATCTCTAGTACTTTCGTACATCCTTGATGGGATTTGTGCTGAAATGCTATTTTTTCACAAATATTTTTGTCCGTTAAAAAATGTTGTCCAAGATGTTTTTTCGCTCTAACCTTCATTTTATTTATATTCCTCTATAACGGTTAAAAATGTTCTAAATGCAGCAAATTTTCCAAGGTAACGTTCGCTGTGTTCTTGTTTCAATGCTGGCGCAAAAACAGCCTGATAGTGGTCTAGTTTTTCCTGACTTTCCGCTACGTATGTTACTGCGTATGTAAACCCATTTTCTACTTCTCCATTGACGCGTGAAAAGCGACTTTCTAAAAAACAGCCGGTTGCCATAACATCTGGAATATGTTTGGAGCGCATCCAATCCACCCATTCCAAAGCAACTGCTGGTTCAATACTTACTGTTACATTGTATAAAATCATGGTGCAAAGATACAGAAAATGGCAAGGATTTACGTCTCCCTTAAGTTGCCAAATTAGATATTGGCAGAGTCATTCCCTTAATTTTCCTATTTTTACAAAAACAATTGTTAAAAACCGCAATTTATGCTTCTTTCCATGACCGGCTTCGGCAAAGCCACCGGAACATTTCAAAATAAAAAAGTTTCCATCGAAATACGTTCGCTGAACAGTAAAACATTAGATCTTAATGTTCGAATTGCATCTTCCTATCGCGAATTAGAGCCAGAAATACGGAAGATGATCAGTGAGCAAATGGATCGTGGAAAGGTGGACTTTTCTATTCACATCGATAGCACCGGAGACACCAAGAATTTTACGGTAAACAAAGATCTTGCAAGAGCATATTATGCAGATTTAAAAGCGGTAAATGAATTGATTGGGGAAACTACTGTCGATTACATGTCTTTAATTCTTCGGATGCCAGACATCTACATTAATGAAAGAGAGGAAATCAAGGCAGAAGAAAAGGAATGGATTATTTCTCTTGCGGCCGAGGCATGCTTAAATATGAATGAATTCAGACGTCAGGAAGGACAAGCACTTGAAAAAGAATTTAGCGCAAGAATTGAAGATATTCGTAGTTTATTACTCGAAGTTCCGAAATACGAAAATGAGCGGATTGAAACTGTTAAATCTCGAATTCGAAAGGGAATAGAAGACTTGGGCAATACGAATCACGACACTAATCGTTTGGAGCAAGAGATGATTTTCTATTTAGAGAAATTGGATGTCTCTGAAGAAAAAATGCGATTGATGAATCACTTGGATTATTATTTAGAGACAATGTCGCTGCCCTTATCCGGGAAGAAACTTGGATTCATTTCACAAGAAATTGGACGTGAGATCAACACGCTTGGAAGCAAAAGCAACCATGCTGAAATGCAAAAATTGGTTGTGGATATGAAAGATAATTTAGAGAAGATTAAAGAACAAATATTAAATACCTTATAGATTTTACTTGTTGGTATCTATTTTTACCCGCAAGCGCAAACGATTTACCAATGGATCAAAAAGGCAAATGCATCATTTTCTCAGCGCCATCTGGAGCAGGAAAAACAACCATAGTTCATGCATTATTGGATGAAAATATCGGATTGGAATTTTCAGTTTCGGCGTGTAGCAGAAATCCGCGTCCAAATGAAATTGATGGAAAAGACTATTATTTTCTGGGCTTAGATCTATTCAAGAAAAAAATCGAAGAAGCTGCCTTTATTGAGTGGGAAGAAGTGTATACCAATAATTTTTACGGAACATTAGAATCAGAAATTGAACGTATTTGGTCGAATGGAAAAACCGTAATATTCGACGTAGATGTGATTGGAGGATTGAATTTAAAAGGCATTTTTGGAGAGGCAGCATTAGCTATTTTTGTGCAACCTCCAAGTTATGAAGAACTGGAAAAACGCTTACGCTATAGGAGCACCGAGACCGAAGAAAAAATTCTGCAACGCATGGGGAAAGCGAAAAACGAGCTAAGTTTTGCGGAAGATTTTGATATCATTTTAGTAAATGACGAACTGGAAACCGCAATTGCTTCGGCAAAAGAATCCGTTTTAAATTTTCTTAAAGCATGAAAATAGGGCTTTATTTCGGGACATTTAATCCCATTCATGTTGGGCATTTGGTGATTGCTAATTATATGGCAGATTACACTGATCTGGATCAAGTTTGGCTCGTTGTTTCGCCACAAAATCCCCTAAAAGAAAAGTCTACTTTATTGGCAGATTTCCATCGATTGGCTTTGGTGAAAATCGCGATTGACGACAATCCGAAGTTGCGAGCGAGTGATATTGAATTTAAACTACCAAAACCCAGTTATACAGTCAAAACGCTTGCTTATCTGAAGGAAAAATACCCAAGTAATGAATTTGCGCTTATAATGGGCGAGGACAATTTGCGTACTTTACATAAATGGCACAATCCTACTGTGATTCTCAAAAATCACAAAATCTATGTTTATCCACGCATTTTAACTGTGCAAGAAGAAGCTGAAGTTAGTGGAATTAACGCTCAAATTGTAAATGACTTTGCAGAAAACTCAAATGTTGTGTTTTGTGAGGACGCTCCGGTGATGAAAGTTTCGGCAAGTTTTGTGCGACATGCAATAAAAGATGGAAAAGACGTGCGCTATTTATTGACGGAACCCGTTCAAAAGTATATTGAAGAAATGCATTTCTATAGGTAAAATTCTTTTTTATATTCAGAACTTCATTTCAGGAACCACATCCGGAACCACCAAATCCCCTTCCGTCTTAGCTATAATCTCTTCAACACTTACGCCAGGAGCGCGCTCCACCAAATGGAACGTATTGTCTATGATTTCTAATACCGCTAACTCCGTGACCACTTTTTTTACGCATCCAACACCGGTAAGAGGCAGTGTACATTTTTTCAGGATTTTAGATTCTCCCTCTCGATTGGTGTGCAGCATTGCCACAATAATATTTTCAGCCGAAGCAACTAAATCCATTGCACCACCCATTCCTTTAACCATTTTACCGGGAATTTTCCAGTTTGCGATATCTCCATTTTGAGAAACTTCCATTGCTCCCAAAACCGTTAACTGAACATGCTGTCCACGAATCATTGCAAAAGACATAGCGGAATCAAAAAAAGAAGCGCCATTTCGTGCTGTAATAGTTTGTTTACCTGCATTTATGAGATCTGCGTCTTCTTCTCCTTCGAATGGGAAAGGACCCATTCCAAGAATACCGTTTTCGGATTGAAATTCCACATCAATTCCTTCGGGAATATAATTAGCGACCAAGGTAGGTATACCAATTCCTAAATTTACGTACCAACCATCTTTAAGTTCCTGCGCGATTCTTTTTGCAATACCTATTTTATCTAAAGCCATGTTTTTAATGTGTCAATTTTTTAATATAACAATTTACCAATTACATAGTGCCCAGAAAAATTTACTTCTTCGAGCTTGATATTATTTTAAAAACTATTAATCCTATTTCCTGAAGCTCCTTAAATAATTCGTGATTCGTTGGATATAAATCTGAACGATTGCACAAAATCAACCAATATTTTGTTTCTTCAATTTCTTTTGCTGCTATTTTGAACTTATGTATAAAATCATTCTTCGATTCAGCATTTTGTGCTTCATGAATATTTGCACCAATTGAAGTCCCTGATTTTAAAAGCTGTCTTGCAATGATGTATTTTTTGTTAGATTCCAAAAGATCACAATACGTTATAATTTTTAACGAAAAATCAATGGTCTTGTCAAGAATCACATTTTGTTTTACCGGTTCCATCCAATTGTTACATTGATTATTTGTTTCATTAATTTTTTGTTCTAACCGTTCGCTGTTCGATACGTTTTTCGAACTTTTCACCTTTGAAAATTCGTTGTACAAATATTCCCGGTGTGTGGATAAAATTAGGGTCTAATTCTCCTGCAGGAACTAATTCTTCTACTTCTGCGATGGTAATTTTTCCCGCCATTGCCATCATTGGATTAAAATTTCGCGCGGTTGCTTTGAAAATTAAATTTCCCTCTGTATCTCCCTTCCACGCCTTAACAATGGCAAAATCTGCCGTTAATGCTTCTTCCAAAATATGTGGCTTTCCATTAAAAATACGCATTTCTTTCCCTTCCGCCACTTCCGTCCCGTATCCTGCAGGAGTAAAAAAAGCAGGTATTCCGGCACCTCCTGCTCTGCAGCGTTCGGCTAAACTTCCTTGAGGAATAAGATCCACGATCAACTCACCAGAAAGCATTTGTCGCTCAAACTCGGCATTTTCTCCGACATATGAGCTAATCATTTTCTTGATTTGTTTTTTATGAAGCAGTAAACCCAAGCCGAAATCATCCACGCCAGCGTTATTTGAAATGCACGTCAAGCCTTTCACTTCCGTTTTAACCAAATGAGCAATTGAGTTTTCTGGAATTCCACACAGGCCAAATCCACCGAGCATTAGCGTCATGCCATCTTCGATTCCGCGCAATGCTTCCTCCACATTTTTTACAACTTTATTCATAGCAACTATTTTCTTTCGTTGAAGAATGGTTTGGCATGAAAACAACTTTCCTCCAAAAATATTTTTTTTGTTTAAATTCCAAATGGGTTTTCATCTTCTACTGGAACGACAGATCCTTCACCGGAGCATGAAAACGCATTGGGGTCGTATGACGCAGGAACAGCAAAATCGGTTGTTGACAATGCCACAACTGGATCTTTATAGGCTTTCTGCATATAATAACCATAAATTGGTAAAGCCATTCTCGCTCCTTGTCCCCAAGTCATAGAATTAAATCTTACGGATGGATCTTCTGCTCCAACCCAAACTCCCGTTACCAAATCTGGTGTCAATCCAACAAACCAGCCGTCTGAATTTTTTTGTGTTGTACCTGTTTTTCCTGCCGTTGGAGCTAACACATTTCCCCAAGATTGTCCCCCACGCAAGCTGCCTGCTGTCCCGTTGGTGACAACTTGTTTCATCATTTTCAATGTTTCGTATGCTACATTTTCGTTCAGTACTTCTTTGGAATACGGTTTAGCGTTGTAGATTACATTTCCGCTTCTATCCTCAATTCGCAAAATAGTTGTTGGGCGGTTATAGATTCCATTATTCACAAAAATACTTTGAGCTCCGACCAGTTCAAATAAGGAAAGATCCATAATACCAAGGCACATGGAAGGAACCTCATCTTCTGGACGTAAATTGATATCCATTTGTTTCAAGAGCTTAGAAATCGTTTTTGGGCCAGCATAACCTCCCATTTTTGCCATCACAGCAACTGTAATATTGTTCATGGATTGCGCCAAACCAGTTGAAGCGGAGACAACACCAGCATCTGATCCGCCAGCATTTTTTGGGCACCACCGGCCGTTAATGTTACCGCCACCATCTTGTAAATCAACACAATAGGATGTATTTGCAAATTGCGTGCATGGTTTTACTACGCCCATTGCCATTGCTGTTCCATAAACAAATGGTTTTATTGTAGATCCGACTTGTCGTTTACCTTGTTTCACATGATCGAAGGCAAAATGCTGAAAATTAGCCCCGCCAACCCACGCTTTCACAAATCCGGTCTGCGGTTCTATGGAAAGCAAGCCTGCATGCAAAAAAGATTTATAGTACCGAATTGAATCATTTGGCGAAAGCAAAGTGTCGGTTTCTCCGTCCCAGGAGAAGATTTGCATTTGTTGGGGTGTATTAAAATTTTGCAGAATTTCAGTATCAGACAATCCGCTCTCCACTAAATTAGCATAGCGTGGAGAATTTAGTCTGGCACTGCGCATGATGGATTCTGCAGCTTCATCTGTAATAGAATTACTGAAGGGATAATTACGCACTCTTCGATTGTTATCGTTGAATGGCTTTTGTAAATTTTCCTTCAGGTGACGCGCAACGGCCTCTTCTGCATATTTCTGCAAATTAGCATCAATAGTGGTATAAATTTTTAAACCATCGCGGTAAATATCGTATGGTGTTCCATCTTGTCTTTGGTATTTCCAACTTCCATCGGGATTTTTTTCCAAAAACAAATTGGTGAGTTCCTTCCGAACTGCTTCACGAAAATAAGGCGCCATTCCTTGTTTGTGATCCACAACTTGATAATCAACATACAATGGTTTCGCTTTCAACAGGTCGAATTCTTCTTGTGTTATACTATTTATTAACGCTAAATTATTCTCCTTGCTATTTTTTAACCACTGAAACAAAACTTGATTTCTTCGCGATACAGCTCTTAAGGAATCTTCGCCCCTTTTTTGAGCAATTTCTTCAGCGGAAACAGCGGCTAGAGAAATGTTTTTTTCAGCAGCTATTTTACCTCTATAATTTTTTATTTTGTGCGTGTAAGGATTATATAAACCCGGATTTTTGCACATTCCAACAAGCATTGCTGCTTCTTCTTTATTTAAATTTATCGGTTTTTTATTAAAGTAAACTTTCGCAGCATTTTCAATTCCCACGGCATTGTATAAAAAATCGAACTGATTCAAATACATGGTAATAATTTCCTCCTTCGTATAGCGTTTTTCTAGACGAGTAGCAATAATATTCTCTCGAACCTTTTCATTTATTCTTCGGAAAATTCGACCTATTTTCCAATTAGAGGAATTGGATACTGATTCGCCGGTTGCTCGCGCTAATTCTTCGCGTTCCCGCTGTTGCAGCGTAAATAAAAGTTTTGCTAATTGTTGCGAAATTGTAGATGCTCCTCCGGCTCCTCCAACTGAGACAACTGCTCGTCCGATTGCTTTAAAATCAACCCCAGAATGGTCTAAAAAGCGTTCGTCTTCAGTTGAAATTAGTGCATCAATCACAAATGGTGAAATTTCTTTGAATTTCACACTTGTTCGGTTTATTTTCCAATATCTTCCTAATTCTGTTTCACCATCTTCGGCCAGAACAACAGAAGCCAATAATTCAGGCGGGTTATCCAACATCGCTACTGGCGGCAAATCATCTTCCGATTGGAACAGCAATAAGGAAGCTACGATTAATAATGGGAGCATAGCAAAGAACCAAAATAAATAGGTAAATCTCTTTTGGTCTTTATAAAAAACATTGCCTTTTGTTCCATTCCTATCTTTCATAATTAACTATTTTATGTAAATGTAAAGATTTCTTTCGTTTTATACTTTCAGAAATTACTGCAACACATCCCGCCGCTGGCTATCGAGCTTTAATAGAATAAAAAGCATCATCGAAAACGACATCATTGAAGATCCACCATAGCTAAAGAACGGCAGTGGAATTCCAATAACCGGAGCAAATCCTATGTTCATTCCTATATTTATAGCGAAATGGTAAAACAAAATCATTCCAACTGCATAGGCGTATACACGATTAAAAACGGAACGTTGTCGTTCTGCAATAACTATAATTCGCATGAGGACAAACATATATAGGATAATTAAAATCAATACCCCTGCAAAACCCCATTCTTCAGCGAAAGGACAAAAAATAAAATCGGTTTCACTTTCCGGAACATGGTTGCTTTCTACGCTAGAAACGGAAGCTTTGTTGTATCCTTTCCCTAAAAACCCTCCTGAACCGACGGCTGCCATTGCTCTGTTTCGGTTGTAATCTTCTCCATTCGGATCTTCTTTTAATCCCAAAAATAATTCAATTCTATCTTTTTGATGTTCGGCCAAACTCTGAAAACCGAAGTTTACGATTGTAGATAAAGCTACTGCTAAAACATACCCAATTAGCGCAACGAATACAACCCTTCTTCTTTCTCTTCTCGCCGCCAAAAATCTAAAGATGAGCAGCGATAAAAGCGCAAAAACAGTTAAACAAATAATTATAACCCAAAATCCTGGTATTTCTAGACCTGGAAAAAAATCCAATTCGAGCACTTCATTACTCATGAGTAGCGTTACCAAACTTAAGAAAAGAACTACAAAGAGTATGGGAATAAAATGGCTTCCAACCCAAGTTTGCTTAAACTTTACTCCCGGAATTCCATTTATAATTTTTAGAATCAAAGGGTCGTAGGTAATTCCCTCGCGGTACAAAACAAATAGAAAAGAGGTAAATACGACAAAAGTCCCGGCATCAGGCTGCATCAAAACCAAAGCCATAGGAATTAGAATAATTGAATTTGCAAGGATAACCGTTTGAATATTTTGTTGTTTTACATTCACATTACTAATAAAACGAGCAAGTAATAATGCCGATCCTATTTTTGCAAATTCTGCCGGCTGAATCCCCATTGTTCCAATTCCAAGCCATGCCCGCGCACCATTTACAGGCGGCATAAATAATACAACCACCAAAAGTGATAGGGTAAATAAATAAATTGGAACTGCAAATTTCTGGTAGATATCCGAATCAATCAAAAAAACGATTAAACCGAGGAAAAGGGAAACACCGAGCCAAATAATTTGCTTCCCATATTTTTGGGAAAAATCAAATAAACTTGGGTGATCCTCATTGTAAGCAGTTGAATAAACTGTTGCAATGCCCATCGTTAATAAAATCAAATAGGATACGAATAATGCCCAATCAAAATGTGCTACTATGGATTCTCCTTTTCTCATCTGTTGTAGGAAAAGTTTGCATCTAAAATCGTTTTTTCGCGCTCTTTTTCGGTAATTTTTCGAGTTAAATACTTTTCAATCATAAGCCCTGCTGCAGGTGCGGCCCATAATCCCCCTCCACCTTTCGCGTTTTCAATAAAAACAGCAATTGCAATTTTTGGATTATACATCGGCGCAAAAGCAACAAAAACAGAATGGTCATCTCCATGCGGATTTTGAACTGTGCCAGTTTTTCCACATACGATAATATCTTTAAGTTTTGCTCTTTTCCCAGTTCCACCTG
>CANJSS010000021.1 GCA_947476955.1 Flavobacteriales bacterium | reverse complement strand
TATCAATACACCATTTTCGCTGAACAACTTCCACGTGTCTGTATACAAAAATTGTTCTCCCTGTCCTCTTGGCCACCATAAATTCGGCTTTAAAACGGTTTCTAAACGCTCCAGTTTATCAGATGATTCCAAAATTTGTGTTCCAAAAAGATCACTTTCCCAACGAATTTTACCAGCTTTTCTCGCACTTGAAAGTTGGATTTGAAAACGCATCTCAGCTGCATTTTCAGTTAAATTTGTAACGATAGAATTTTTCCCAATTGCTTTAGCCGTATTGTAGCAGTTGACTTTTACAGGCTTCAGAAAACCAATCGTATTCATGCGTAATGACCAATCCCAGCCAAATTGGTATTGCGGTTTTCGAGAATAGGATGCGATGGCAATTTCATTCACATCATTAGGTGCAGGAAGTTTATAACTAGCGCTTTTATATGCTTTTTCGTGGTAAATAATCGGTGGAAAAAAAACTACTTTTAACTTATTTTTTCCTATTTTAAGTAAATTTTTAACTTCAAAATAATAGGGTCTAAATGCATTTTGGGCAAAACCAATGAGCGAATCATTTAGGAAAATTTCAGCATAGGTATCTATTCCAGGAAATTCTATTTGGACAAAATCCTTTTGCTGCATTTCTTTCGTGAGCAGGATACTGGAATAAAACTCCCATTTCTCCTTCTCAATCCAGCCGAAAAGGTTTTCATTTTTACCGAAAAATGGATCTGGTAATTCTCCAGTGTCTATCAATTTTTCCTGCACGGAAGCGTGCGTTCCTGCTTCAACCATTACTTTTTTAATGGGATGGAAAAACTGCCAGTGCAGCGTTTCCTGTGCGATTGTTTGATTAAAAATAAACAACAGAAACAATAAAGTAAGATGGATTAACCTGCACATGTTTACCACGAACGATTAAACGGAGCATCTACTAATTTCTCTTCCTTATTTGTTTTTAAGGCATAATTAAAACCATTGTAAACGGAGTAAGCGCCAACATTTCCATTTTTATCAATTGCCAAAAAGCCACACTGTAAATTAGTCAAATCTTTGTGTTTGGAAATAATTCTTTCTACCGCCAATCTGCACGCATCCATTGGAGAATGGCCGTGTCGCATCAATTCCACTACCGTATGACTTCCTGCGATGCGAATAATTGCTTCTCCCAATCCAGTTGCACACGCAGCACCAATTTCATTGTCAACGAACAAACCAGCACCAATAATTGGAGAATCTCCTAATCTTCCGTGTAATTTATATGCCCAGCCACTGGTTGTGCATGCACCGCTTAAATTTCCGTGAATATCCAATGCCAGCAATCCAATGGTATCATGGTTTTCATGGTTTATTTCCGGTTTTTTAAATAAATCCTGGTTTTCTTTTTTCCACTTTTTATATTCTTCCTTAACCGGAGGAATGGGTGTTTTTATTTGTCCAAAACCCTGTTCTAAAGCAAATTTTTTCGCGCCGGATCCAACCAACATAACGTGTTGTGTTTTTTCCATAATTGCGCGTGCAACTGAAATCGGGTGGTCTATTCCTTCGAGAAAACCAACCGCTCCGCAGCGCGATTCTTCATCCATGATACACGCATCTAACGTTACGTGTCCGTCGCGATCTGGCATTCCACCAATTCCTACGCTTCGATTTGTCACATCCGCTTCTGTAACGCGCACTCCTTTTTCGACAGCATCGAGTGCTTTTCCACCTTTCGATAAAATTTCCCAAGCGGCAGAATTAGCTGCTAAACCGTGATTCCAAGTAGAAACTACCAATGGACCATCGATTTTTGTTTCAAAGGATTGCGTAAATAAACCGCCAGCTTTTAGTGGTTGAATCGCTCCAACGACTGCGCCGATTAAACCTAATTTTAGGAAATTTCTTCTTTTATGGTCTTCCATTTCTACTGGTTTTTTAATTCATTAGCTAACCAATTCTGGTAAATCTTAGCATATTTCAAGTGATTGGAATAATCTGTCGCAAAATCATGTAGACCAGAATAATCCGGTTTCGCCATCATAAAAATATACTTATTCGCATCTCGATTTAGAACGGCATCCACAACTTCTGCAGGAGGAATGCAAATTGGCCCAGGTGGTAAACCATTGATTTGATAGGTATTATACGCACAAACAATATCTCTGTGCACATTTAACAAGCGCTGAACACCAGTTAATTTATCTCCCCAACAAAATTTGAAAGTCGGATCCGATTGTAATTTTATTCCTTGTTGAATTCTATTTAAGTACAAGCCTGCAATTACTGGCCATTCCTCCTTATTTCTGGATTGTTCCGAATACACGATACTTGCTAAGGTTACAACTTCAGATTCTGATTTTAATCCGATTTTTTTTAGTTTCAGTTGTCTTTCTTCGTTCCAAAATTCTTTAAATTCACTTGCCATGCGCGCCACGAATTGTTTCTCATCTGCATCGTAATACATTTTATAGGTATTCGGTAAGAACATTGCTGGAAATTGTTCCGATGTAAAACCGTATTTTTTCAGTGTTTCAGAATTCGTCAGATAATCCACTAATTTCAAGCTGTCGACAGCTAATTTGGTGGAGATTTTCCCAGCCATTTGGTAAACATCCCGACAATTATTAAAGGTAACATCCACTTCGACCTCCGCATTTCCATTTCCTACAGAATTTAAGGTGAAACCGTTTAAAAGCGTTCTATACTGTGTTCCCGGTGCAATAATGTATTTACCCAAAGCGATTGTTTTCTTGGATAAACCTTTGTATTCTGCAACGTCCACAAAAGCCTCCACTTTGTCGATTACGCCTTGTTTTTTTAAATCTTCTGCCAATTCTTCTACCGAGATTGGTGCTTTTATAAAATAAGTAACGGAAGCAGAATTATTTAATGTTTCAATTCTACTGCTCCTAAACAAGGAAAGTTTTGGAAGAAATAAAAGACTTAAAAGTAGAAGCGGACCACCAAGGCCAATTATTATTTTTCTTTTAGACATAGTTGAAAATTAATTTCGTCAATACGCTGACCTTTGAGTAAAAACCATTCTTTGCGAATACCTGTTTGGATAAATCCGCAGGTTGAAAACAAGCCAATACTTTCGATATTATCCGCTTGAATGGAGCAATATAGATTGTGTAGCGCTAAATATTCGCGTGCATAATTCACCATTAATTCGATACTTTCTCGAGCGTATCCCTGCTGTTTGTGGGAACTTTCTCCAATAATAATTCCAACTGCTGCATTGCCATTTCTAAAATCCGCATCGTATAAATCAATTGCCCCGATTGGTTCTTCCGTTTTGTTTAAACAAATCAAAAAGCGCAATTGTCCGGTAGAACGAATATGCTGTTGCTGCTCAATTAATTGCAGTATTCCGTGCAAAGAAAACGGCACTTCTGTATCCGTAACTTTCCAATGTGCCGGATTATTTTCCCACAACATTAATTTTGTAGCGTCCGATGGTTCAACGGATCGTAGGAATATATTTTTGGATTTTAACATCTTCTAATGTACGCAATCTATTATCAATATCAATTTTGGTATACGCAGGAATACCTCTGTAATCTTTTGTCAAATTTAAACCAAAAACCGATTCAATTTGTTGCCTAGTTTCTAAAAATCTCAATAAAGTTGTAAGTTGGAAAACAGAATCGGAACAGCCAAGAATTTCTGTTATTGGAGAGATACAGGTTTGACCATTCCTTCCAGCCTTTTCGTACCCATTAAAAATGGATTGAACATTTTCCAAATTTATTTGGGTTTTCACCTTCACAAGAACAGTTGCAATTTTTTTTTGCTGGATAACAAACAACGCTTTACAACTATCTTTTTTGTCATCTTTACCATTTACTTTCAAACTAAAATACACACCATTTATGGAGCATCCGATATGCGGTGGAACTTTATCTGCATGCCAAATCCATAGAAAAAAGCCAATTTTCAAGGCTCGTTCAGAATTTAAATCTATAACATTTTCAAAATCAAAACTAGACATTCATTTCGCCTTTAAAAACAAAATTTGCAGGACCAATCAATTGAATTTCGGAAAATTCAGTATTCTCCTTATTTAAAAATTTCACATGCAATTCACCGCCTTTCACGACTACTTTAACTTCATTTGAACCTGTGTGATTATGTATTAAACTGCTAACTAAGGCACAAGCCGTTGCTCCAGTTCCACAAGATAAAGTCTCGTTTTCCACCCCACGCTCATACGTTGCAATTTTCAGCGAACCATCCGGTTGTATTTCCACGAGGTTTACATTTATTCCATCTTTCAAAAACTGCTCGGAATAGCGAATTTCCCTCCCAGTAGAGTATATGTTTTCCAAGGAAAGGTCTGCAACAAATTTCACATAATGCGGTGAACCTGTATGTAGAATAAAATCTTTTTGAACGGATTGAACACTCTGTACATCCGACATATTTAAAGCAATCAAATCGCCGGCTTTTTTTGCAGTATGCAATCCATCAATAGCGAGAAAACGGGTTTCAGAGACAGTAAAACCAAGAGTTTCAGCAAATGCAACAGCACATCTAGCACCATTTCCGCAAAAACTTTTCGAACCATCCGAATTAAAATATTCTACTTCATAGTCACTCAAATTAGTTGCGTTTATCCTAATTAAGCCATCTGCACCAATTCCAAATTTTCTGTCGCACAAAAATTGAATTTGAGGCAAAGAGAGAGAATCGTAATGGCCTTCCAGATTATCTAATAAGACAAAATCGTTGCCGGTTCCCTGGTATTTATAGAATTCAATTTTCATTCAGAAATATTTCAAACAAAAATAGTGCTTTATTTGGTATAAAAAAAACAGGTTACTTAACAATAATTAACAGCATAACTGTAACAAAATTAGGGTTCATAGCGTTATTATTGCATTAAATTTTAGAACAAAACTTTAAAATTAACACCAAAAGAAAAAAAGATGAAAAACAACATTAAGCTATTTGGTTTAGGACTTTTGGGAGGAATGCTCCCACTTGGCGCTTATTTAATGTTGAACGGAACAAGCTATAGCAGCTTGTCGGAAGAAGTTATAGATGGAAATCGAAACTTCAATGCACGTTCAGTGAATTTGGAAGGAATGAATGCCGCAGGACCAAATTTTATCGAAGCATCTGAAAGCACCATTAATTCAGTTGTTCACGTAACAACAAAAGTTGTGAAAACTTCCTTTCAGCGCGATCCATTCCAGGAATTCTTTTATGGTCCGGGAGCTGGGGGCAGAGAATTCAAACAATTTGGTTCAGGAGCAGGATCTGGTGTTATAATATCTTCTGAAGGATACATTGTAACAAACAACCATGTAATTCAAGATGCAAGCGAAATTGAAGTTATCCTAAACGACAATTCAAAATATACAGCAAAAATAGTTGGTTCGGACCCTGCCACAGATATTGCGGTTTTAAAAATTGAAGGAAAAGGTTTTACTGCAATTCCATTGGGAAACAGCGATGATTTGCGCATCGGGGAATGGGTTTTGGCCGTTGGAAATCCATTTAATTTAACTTCAACAGTAACTGCTGGAATTGTTTCTGCGAAGGCACGAAATATCAATTTGCTTGCGGATCGCTCCAAACAAGATATTGTCCCGATAGAATCATTTATTCAAACGGATGCTGCTGTAAACCCAGGAAATAGCGGCGGCGCACTCGTAAATACACGTGGAGAATTAGTTGGAATTAATACTGCAATTGCTTCGCAAACGGGAAGTTATTCAGGGTATTCGTTTGCGGTGCCAGTGAATTTAGTAAATAAAGTAATGCGGGATTTAATAGATTATGGAATTGTACAACGCGGATTTTTAGGTGTTCAGATTTCGGATATTAACCAAGAAATAAAAGAGACGAACAAATTACCAAGTTTAAAAGGTGTCTATATTTCAAAAGTCACTGAGAATGGAAGTGCTGAAAAAGCAGGCGTTAAAGATGGAGATGTAATTCTAAAAATTGGAACTAAGGAAGTTAATTCCGTTGCTGAGTTGCAGGAAGAAATCGGAAAAAGAAGACCTGGCGATAAAGTATCCCTTACTATTCGCGGAAAAAATGGAAACGAAGAAATAATAGAACTTGTTTTGCGCAACCAGGATGGGGAAACAAAGTTGGTCTCAAAAGAGGAAATTGCAAAAAACTTTGCTCTAGGTGCAACATTTTTAGAATTAACAAGCAAAGATAAAAAGGAACTTAATATTTCAAATGGCGTTAAAATTGGATCTTTAAATACCGGCAAACTGAAATCTATCGGTTTGCAGCCAGGAATGATTATCACTAAAGTGAATAACGAACCAGTTGAAACAGTAGAACAATTGACCACAAAATTGAATGGTGCAAATAAGGGAATTTTGCTAGAAGTTTTATCCGAAAGCGGGAAGAAAGAATACTTTGGTTTTGGATTATAGATTTATAAGCAAAAGGGCACGATTTTTGACAGTGAGGGCAATTATCGCCTAGAAAATCAAACAAAAGCTTGTGACTGAAAAATAGTATTGATTTTTTTGGAAATCTGTATCTTTTGGTTGTACCTTTGTGAAAAATTTCCCACACACAAACTTTAAAAAGACGAATTTAAAAGCGGATGAGACAGTTAAAAATTACCAAGTCAATTACCAATCGTGAGAGTCAATCATTAGACAAGTACTTGCAAGATATTGGTAAAGAGGAATTAATAACAGCAGAAGAGGAAGTAGAATTAGCCCGAAAAATAAAACAAGGAGATCAAAAAGCCTTGGAAAAACTAACGAGAGCAAATTTACGATTTGTGGTTTCTGTGGCGAAACAATATCAAAATCAGGGATTAACCCTACCGGATTTAATTAATGAAGGAAACTTAGGTTTAATTAAAGCAGCTCAAAAATTTGACGAAACGCGTGGTTTTAAATTTATTTCGTATGCTGTTTGGTGGATTCGTCAATCTATTCTGCAAGCTTTGGCTGAACAAGCTCGTATTGTAAGGTTGCCTCTAAACCAAGTAGGTTCTTTAAATAAAATAAATAAAGCATTTTCGCGCCTAGAACAAGAATTTGAGCGTCCACCTTCCGCAGAAGAATTAGCAGAAGCTCTGGAAGTTCCAGAGGATAAAATCAAAGAAAGTTTGAACGTTTCAGGTCGCCACGTATCGATGGACGCACCATTATCCACCTCTGAAGATGGCGGAACGTTAATGGATGTAATGGCTAATGCAGATTCTCCAAAAGCAGACCACGCTTTAATGGCTGAATCACTTCAAAAAGAAATCGAACGTTCCCTGAGCACATTGACCGATAAAGAAAGAGAAATTATTCGTTTATTTTTTGGTATCGGAATGAATCATGGTTTAACATTGGAAGAAATAGGTTCTAAATTTAACTTGACGCGCGAACGCGTTCGTCAAATAAAAGAGAAAGCCATTCGAAGGTTGCGACACACCTCTCGAAATAAATTACTCAAAGCATATTTGGGATAAATAAAAAAGGCTGTCTACGTTTGTGGACAGCCTTTTTTGCTTTATGAAATTTTTAATATTACCCGTTAAATATAAATAAACAAAAAAAAGTCAAATAAATGGAAGCTGCCGGAGGTTACGAAAAAGAACTTAAATCGCATGTAGAAAAAGAACGTGCTGCTGTGAAATTATCTAATAAAATTGGAGAGTTAATGTATGAAAAAGGCATAGAGCTTGTTATTTTTCGTAATCATTTAACAGATGTTACCATATCCGAAATTTTAAATTTACATGAATATGCACGTAAAGTTGTAAATAAACCAATTGATGTCTTTACCTCCTCCGAACTAGCGGAAGAAATATTTAAAATGGAACTCGCACCATCAAAATTGGACATTGGTAAATTATCCAGTGAATGGTTGGCGGAGCAAACAAATTATTCTTCAAAAGCAGATTTTTTATCCAAGAAACTTGCAAATTTCGGCGTTTCCAATAACCGTGTGATAGAACCTAGAGACGTTGTTTTATTTGGTTTTGGTAGAATTGGGCGTTTGGCTGCAAGGGAATTAATCAAACAAGCTGGTAAAGGACAACAACTTCGTTTGAGAGCGATTGTAACGCGCGGTTCATCCGATGCGGATATTATTAAACGTGCTTCGCTTTTAAGAACTGATTCCGTGCACGGCGCATTTAAGGGATCCGTTCTAGAAGATCTTGAAAATAAATCCTTGATTATAAATGGCCAAATCGTAAAAATGATTGACGCAAATAATCCGGAAGATATTGATTACACAAGCTACGGTATTCAAAATGCTTTGGTTATCGACAATACAGGAGTTTTTACCAACCGAGAAGCATTATCTCGTCATCTTCAGGCTAAAGGTGTTTCTAAAGTTATTTTAACTGCTCCTGGAAAAGAAATACCAAACATTGTTTATGGTATAAATCAAGATACGTTGGATTTGGAAAAAGAAACTATTTTTTCTGCAGCATCGTGTACAACAAATGCAATTTCTCCAATACTGAAAGTTATCAACGACAAATATGGCGTAGTTAAAGGCCATATCGAAACTGTTCACGCCTATACAAATGACCAGAATTTATTGGATAATATGCACAAAAAACCGCGTCGTGGTCGCGCTGCAGCAATAAACATGGTTATTACATCAACTGGAGCTGGTGCAGCTGTCACGAAAGTTATTCCAGATCTTATGGATAAACTAACGGCAAATGCAGTACGTGTGCCGACACCAAATGGATCTCTTGCAATTTTAAGTCTGGAATTGAACAATCAAACCTCCATTGATGAAGTGAATGCTTTGATGAAAGACGCTGCTTTGAATGGTGAATTGGTGAACCAAATATTTTATTCCTACGATCCAGAACTTGTTTCGAGTGATATTATTGGAAATACGTGTTGTTCAGTATTTGATTCTCATGCCACAATCGTTTCTAAGGACGGTAAAAATGTTGTATTATATGCTTGGTATGACAATGAATTTGGATATACGAAGCAAGTTATTCGTTTAGCGAAACACGTTGCAAAAGTGAGAAGAGCGATATATTATTAAAATAAACATAAAACGCTTGAAGCGCCTTCATTGAAGTGAAGGCGCTTTTTTATTCCTTAAAATGTTGCAGTCAATAAATCAAATAAGCCAGGCTGCTTCGCTGCGGATTGTGACATATTTGTTTGCTCTACCTTCATATCCATATCGTCTATTTGGTTCATTTTTCTTGAAACCGCGAAGGATTGTGGAACGGTAGTAACTGTTTCAAAATCGTTTTGTGGACAAACGACAACCACACCTTCTTCGCGGATTTGAGAAACCCCAATTAAATCAGCATATTTTGTTGTAGGAAAACTTTGCCTTGCAGAAACGTGTGGATTTTTGTTTTTTGCTGCTTGTTGCTTTTCTATAGAAGTAGAAATGTTCAAATCGATTTTTTTATCGTTCGTTGATGCGGGTATTTTTGTTTGTTTAAGAGAAGTTCCATTATTCGATGATGCAACTTCACGTGTTTCCTGAATAATTTCTTTCGAAGCTAAAAACGGATAAAGTAAAACCACTAACAGACAAACCGCCGCGAATTGAAAAACAGGCCTGTATATCCATTTTTTCTCCGTAGGAAACATAACCATTAAGATCGAATTGTACCAAAAAACTGGTTTTTTTTCATTCTGTTTTTGAGAAAAAAGTTGATCTAGAGAAACTTTAGTCTCTTTTTTTGGTACTACTTTCTCCGACATTGAAAGTATATCTGTAGCATTCAAGACATCCTGCAATTGGTCGAATTCCTCTTCTGAATTACACCATTCCTTAATAACTTCCTTCTCCCCTGGAGAAAGTTCAATAAATCGCTTGAAGCGAATGATTTCGACCAATTCTTTTTCCATGTTTATCTATTTTCTAAAGGATTAAATTCACTTAAACTTGCTGCTAAATACTTGGTTGCATAGAATAATCTAGACTTTATTGTTCCTTCATTTGTTTCAAGAACCTCGGAAATTTCATTAATGGAAAGCCCATCGATATGTCTCAAAGCAAATACTTCTTTGTGTTTTTGATCTAAATCGCTCAGACTTTTCTGAAAAGCCTCTTGAAAAATGACATCCTGCACTTCGTTCAATACATTTGCAGTTTGATCAAACAAGGCAAAATGGTTATCCAAACCATTAGATGTTCCGCGGCGGACTTCTTGTTTTTTATATTCATTCTTACACATGTTGTTCGCAACGGAATAAATCCAAGTTTTGAAAGATCTTGTCACGTCAAAAGATTCTGGTTTGTGTATGATTTTAGCGAATAAATCGTGCACAAAATCTTCTGCTTTCTCTCTGTCTCGCCAAAGCAACCGCATAAAATAACCGAGTAATGGACTAGCATATCTAGCATAAATTTCATCAAATGCGAATTTATCCCCATTGGCAATTGCTTGCATCAATGCTTCATCGTTCATTTTTTTATGTTGTGCTTTGAATAGTCGCATCAATCCGAACTTTTCATTTTTTGAATTTGTTCCTGTTTACGCGACTGCGCAGCGACTTGGTTCAACGCCTTCTCAACGAGTGCCAATTTTTCTGTTTCGTTTGCTAGTGCATAATTATTTCGAAGTAGCAAAAGCATAGGAAGGTAATTAGCAGATAATTGTTTTTCTTTCTCTTTAGTGGCGTTCAAAATCCTTTTTGTAGTGAATTCATAATTCCATAAATAATCGTTGCGTGCAAAATTTTGGTAGGAAAGATCTGATTTGTATTCAAAAACCAAGCCAGTAACAAATAAATTCTCTTGAATGGGAAGTAAGTATTCCTTTGGAATTGTCATAGAAAGTGCAATATTCCGTGTATTATTTTGCACACAAAAACTGTTCAAGTAGGCAACACCGATTGTGTTATTTTGGGGTAAATTGAAACTGTATATAGCTAATTGTTTCTGATAAGCTTCACTTTGCAGAAGATCCAAGGAAACAACTTTAACATCTGTTCTGATTTTTTTGGACAGTTGCTGGTAAAGACATGCATAGGAATCCTCCATTCCGTGGGTAACTAAAGTTCCCTGTGAAGGAACAGAACTTAGTAAATCTTTGGAATAGTCAATGATTGAAGAACTTAAACGTCCAGATGCGACAAGTTTTTCGAGATAAAGAAGTGACTTTTCCATCTCGTTCATGCACCAATAATAAGCAGCAAATTGTATGTGAACATCGGAATTTGTAGGACGAAGAAGTTCCGCTTTTTTAAGATGTTCGACCAATGCAACGGAATAATTTCCTGCAACAAACTTAAAATAGTGGTATTCGAAGGATTCAGGAGATGATTTCTCCAAAACCTGTACTAGATTATCCATTTGAACTTGTTGATCAACGGTCGGTGAACGCTGTGAACGCTGAGTTGAAGCCAATTGCTTTGCCAAGAAAAAAGAGGATGTTATAAGCTGTAACGAACTTTCAGCAGCAGCTGTTTGATTATCTGCTCTTTCTTTAAGGTCTTTTTTTGTTGCTGGTATATTTATAAATTTATCCTGTTCGATTGACTTTTCCTGCTGGGTTGGAATTGATTCCTCTACAGCTGGAATAGAAATGGAATTAGAGTTTGAGTTAGAATTTATTTCCTGACTTTGCGAGTTAACCTGACAAAAAGCAGTGAATGCAAAAGCACAAAAAAGAAACACACTAAAATTTCGCATATTAATTATATTTTTTCAATTGTACACCTACCCTTCAGAATGGTTCAAAGGAAACAAACATTTTTAGTAAATCCTTAAATTTTCTTTGATTGTGGCAACACGTGTAAATTTCCGAAAAAGAATTAATAATTGGGATCTATTCCATCTAAAAAATACCATCTTCCGTTTTCTTCTTTAAAAGTAGAACATTCGTGGTGAATTTCCGGCGATTTTAAACCTTCCACAAAATGCGCTTTGAACTCCACCGTAGCATCAAAGCTTCTAATTATTTCCAATTTTACCCATTTATTGGCATGCATCCAAGCTACAATTTCATCGGGGGAATAAAGTTTTCTAGTGGATGGATGCGTTGATTCTATTAAATAATCAATTTCTCCAGTTGCGTAGGCCGAATATCTAGAACGCATTAATTGTTCCGGAGTTTCAGGAAATTCCTTCCCACTAATAAATTTCTGACAACAGTGTGAATAGGTTATTTGATTTCCGCAAAAACAAGGAGTATTTGACATTTTTCACACAAAATTAGAAGGCAAATTAAATAACTTTTAGCAGATTAATCACCATGATGTAAATCAAAAGTAAGTTCCTGATTTAATTTTTGAATTTAGGGATTGGAGCAATTAGTTTAAAGCACAAACCCTTGTCTGATGTAAATTCACATTTACCGTTGATTTGTTCGGATAAGGATTCAATTAATTTTAATCCTAGACCATTGCTTTTCGCCAGATGTCGCGGTGGTGATCCAATTCCGTTATCCCTAACCAATACTTCAAAATAATTTTCATCTACTTTTTTCAAAGATATAAAAATTACGGGTTTATCCTTATTAGGAAAAGCATGCTTAATTGCATTGGTTATTAATTCATTCAAAATTAGCCCTAATGGAATTGTGGTAGAAATATCCAGTTGAATTGGTTCAATATCCGTCATGAACGTGATATTTTTTTTTATGTCAACAGAATTTCTGATTTCGGCAACCAAATCAGTAATGTAGCTCGGTAATTCTACCATACTAATATTTTGTTTCTGATACATTTTTTGGTGAACCAATGCCATAGACATCACCCGATTGTTCACGTCCTGCAATGCTTCTTGGGTTTCTATATTATTCGTTCTGTTTTTTTGCATGTTCAATAAACTGACAATAATTGCCATATTATTTTTTACCCTATGGTTTATCTCCGCTAGTAAAGTTCGTTGTTCTTCCAAAGAATTTTCTAAAAATTTGTAATTCTTCTTATAAGAATAAACCAAAATAAACGTGAGTGTAACCGAAGAAAGTAGCAAAATAAAATAAAGCAAGCGTCGCTGAAAAAGGGCATCCGATTCACTCTTTTGAGAAAAAATTTGCTGATCATAGTTGAATCTAATTGCTACACAAATTGCTGCAACCAATATTATAATCATGCTGCTAAAAAAATATCGAATAGATTTATCTTTTCGATAAAATAATGTGAGTGAAATAATCGCGCTAGAAAACAAAAAATGAGTTGCCGAACCTTCCCCATTTCTAATCGAAAAAAATGCAATTATTATCGAAAGTGCAGCAAATCCAAAAAATATTGCAAGTAAGTTTCTTTGAAAATGGCTAGAAAGTAGAATACTTACTAGTGCAGGAAAAATAAGAATGCCTAGATAGGACGAAGATGTATCCTCTAAAAAAAAACCATAACTAATTCCAATGCAACTTAAAATTGTTCCGTAAAAACCAAATCTATTCATCGCTCGAATGCAATTGGCATCAAACGCATCTAAGTCCGGTTTAACTCCAGCGTTCAATATGGAATCAAACCACCTCGTTTTCATTTTTTTTTATACTAAAGTATCGTTTTTTGAAGCTGAATTTTCTTTTTTTAGTTTAACAGCTTATTTTTTTCAGCGAATGAAAATTTAAACCTATAAATCGTATTGAATTATTTCTTGTAAGAAGGTCTTAATTTAATCCAAAAAGAAGATTTAAACGTAAGTTTTATACTATATACAAGAAATTAAACGTTACAATAATTCTTCCTTATCGTTATTTAACTACCTTTAAAAATCTATTCTAGAGAAGAAATCCAACTTAAAATTGACACATGAAAATTACCTCTTTATTTCTTTTTTGTTTATGCGTTTCGAATTTTATTTTTACACAAGATAGCAGTATAACAATCGCATTCGGCTCGTGCAGCAACCAAGATAAACCCTTGCCTATTTTTTCTGTACTAGCGAAGCACAAACCGGATTTATTCATTTACTTGGGTGACAATATTTATGCGGACACCGACAGAATGAGTAAAATGAGAAGAAAATACCGTAAACTTTCAAAAAACAAGGATTTCCGTTTATTTCGGGAAAAAACACCCATTATTGCAACATGGGACGACCATGATTATGGGCAAAACGACATTGGTAGACATTACACCAAAAAAGAACAATCCAAAAAGATTTTTTTGCGATTTTTTAAGGAACCAAAAAAATCTGAACGAAGGAAACATGCTGGGATTTACACTTCTTATATGTATCCACTTGCCGGAAAAACGATTCAAATAATACTACTAGATAACCGCACTTTTCGGGATGACCTGCTTCCATACAATGGATCCTTGAAAGGCGATTCCACACATTCGTATGAAATGGATTATTCGGCATATCTATCCGAGGATTCAACACTACTTGGAGCAGAACAATGGCGTTGGTTAGAGACAGAACTTCGGAAAAAAGCTGATATCCGAATTATCGGTTCCAGCACACAATTCGCTACAGAATATAATGGTTACGAAACATGGGCAAATTTCCCTCATGAACAAAAACGCATGCTAAAACTTGTTCAGGCCACACAAGCAAACGGCGTTTTTTTCATTTCTGGCGATGTTCATTATTCCGAATTATCGCTCCTAGAAAATCCATACACGTATCCTATTTATGATCTTACAGCGAGTGGATTAACAGAAAAATGGGGTTTCGTTGCACCCAATAAATTTCGGGTTGGAAAGCCGGTGATGCAAAATCATTTTGGTATGATTACTATCGATTTCAAAATGGAAGATCCAGAGATAAAACTAGAAGTATGGGACATTTTAGATAGTTTAAGAATGGTTCAAATTGTGCGTTTATCTGAGTTGCGCCTGCGGTAAATATTTTGAACATACAGGATATGGATTAAAGCAATTCATCAGATTTTTTATTCGTCTGTGTTTTCTGTTTACATGTAAAATTCTTTCTTCCTTTTTGTCTTTTTTTATATCGTACATCTCTTCCCGATTCGGGACGATATTTGTTCGGTGGATGTAGTGTAAATTATCCCGAACAATAGAAATTCCAACTTTGAATCGTGCGATTTTATTGTTGTTCATAATGATTAAAGCGCGATTTTTCGGAATTTTCGAAAACAAACTATAGCCGGAATAATTTTTCAGTAACGCACCAACTTCTTTATTACCCTTTAAACCTAAAAGCGAAATTACAGTTGGAGCAATATCAATATTTGACGTAGTTTTTGAACTATTTTCCCGCAGGACTTTTCGTTTCAAATGTGCTGCAATTCCATCTGGCAAATAAAGCATTAAAGGTATAGAAATTGTTTCCGCATAATAACTATCTACATGTCCAATATTATTGTGGTCTTTTAATGACTCACCATGATCACTGGTAAAAATAATTACCGTATTCTCTAATTTTCCGCTTTTTTTCAGTTGCGAAAACAATTTACCTATCACATAATCTTGGTATAGAATTGCATTATCATATTCGTCTTGAAAAGCGCCGCTCCATTTCACAAATTCTTTCGGAACATTGTATGGATAATGTGTTGTATTCAACTGCACAATTCCAAAAAATGGTTTCGCGGACTTCTTTCTAATTAAACGATTCACATGTTCAATCGTGTGCTTGTCATCTACTCCAAGATCATTGAAAAATGGTTTTCCACTCGTCTCTTTGCACCAAAGATGATCGACTTTTTCATTTTTATAGAATCGATCGAAACGGTACCATTCTAGGCTGTGCGACGAAACGAAAAAATTACGGTAATTCAGTATTTTTGCAAAATCCCAAAGTATTGGCTGGCTGTAAAAAATTTTAGGGTTCTGATAAGGTGCAATTCCTGTTAAAACAGCCGGAACGGCCAACATCGTTGTAGATGAAACCGTGTAGGGATGTTTAAAAACAAAGAATTCGGACGAATGATCCTTTGAAAATTGCGTGAAATTTGGCGTCGTTTTTCGTTTATAACCATACGCTTCTAAATTTTGTTTGCGAAGACTTTCAAACACAACAACAAGCACATTGAAATTTCGTTTTCCATTCGTTTTCTTTAGTAAAAAAGGGTTTCTTTCGTCTAGTCCTTTGCCCGTGAATTTTAGTTCTTTCTCCCAATCGATTATATGTCGACTAACAGCGGCGGCAAAATTGGTATCAACAAGTAAACATTGATCGTATTTTTTTAATTGAAAAACAAGAATTGAAAAAATCCCTAAATAGAGCGCAAGTACAGAAAAAATCCAGCGCTTGTAATTCAAGTTTAAATCGCGCAGGCACAGTTTTCTAAGAATAATAAACACGCATGAAATGGCGCTCAAAAGAATAAATAAATCTAAGAAATGTATAGAATCCTTAACCAAAACCATCGCACTTAATGGTTCATTTTTAAAGTATTCGTAGGTATAATAATTCGGGAAAAAACCATTGAAATAAAAGAAGGTATACGAACCGAGAATTGTAACAACCAAATAAGTTGAAAAAATTGCCAAAATGAAATTAAAAAGAAAAATTCTTGTTTTCAATACCTTCAAGGCTAGAACTACCAAAACAAAAAATAGTGAAGAGCAAATAATAGAAAGGAAATAAAAAAACAATTGCCAGTGAGAATACATTTGAATCAATGAAAAACGAATGAGCATATCAATTAGTACGAAAAGTGAAGGAAATAAAAGCACTAAAACGCTGTTTTTCATATAGGTATATAAATTAATTATTATTACAATGTTACGGAAATATTAACCAAAATAACCTATTGGGCTCAGAAGTCAGAATTTTAATCAAATACACCCGTAATAAGGTAGCTTGGCATACAACTTCGGAACAATTAATCACCTACTAAATAATTGTATATCAATCTAATACGAATTGTATATAATTTACTAGAAAGAATGAAATGATGTAGGTGAAATAGAACGTTTGAATTTCAACTTGGTAGGTAAATTTTGTCGAACTCATTCCTTAAACATGAGACAAAAGCACTAATTATTTTTATTTGTATTGACATTTAGTTTCTTTTTCAGGTGTTTAGTCCTTAAAACTACCTTATATTTGTTTGTATAAAACTTTCATATATGAAGCCTATTTATAGATTTTTTTTCAGTTCACTCTTTTCATTCGTTTCCTTTACTAGTTTTTCACAATGCCCTGGAGGACAAGTTGAAGTTACGGTGGCTGTTGAAACAGATTCTTGGGGATATGAAAGTTTTTGGGATTTAACTCCTGCAGGCGCCGGTTGCGGCAATGGAACGCTTTTGTCTTTTGGAAACATTTTACAAATTGGTTGTTCAGGAGCTGGAAATCAAGATGCTACAGGAGGAAACGGTTACGGCAGCAATACCACAACGATTGAAAATTTGGGTTGTTTGACAATTGATAATTGCTACGATATTAATTTCGTGGACGATTGGGGAGATGGTGGATCTACCTTCACAGTTACAATTTTAGGAATTGAGCAAGGGCCGTTTGTTGGCTCTGGCGTTGGAAATGTTTTTAATTTCTGCGTTACGGTTCCATTTATAAATAATGTAGCAGTAAAATCTGAGCCTTATACGTACACAAAAATTCCTCTATCACAGGCTGGAAATATTATCAAAGACGCATCAATTATTTCTATCGGTGCAGGAAATGTTACTGGAGCAAATTTATCCGTTCAAGTTTTTAAAGAATCAAATTTGATTTATTCTAACACTTCCGCATCGCAAAATATCGCAGCCGGCACAACTTCCAATTTCAGCTCTCCAGGTTTTACCCCAATTGAAATTGGAACCTATTCTGTTGTTTACACAGCTTCAATAATAGAAATAGATGAAGACTTTTTGGATAATACGTATTCCTTTACATTTGAAGTAAGTGATTCCATTTTTGCACGCGACAATGGCATAAACGACATTGGAGGAATGGGAATTGGAGGAAATTTATCCGGTTATATGGGGAATATTTTTGAGTTAAATTCAACGGAAATATTATCTTCCGCTTCTGCACTGATTGACAATTCCACGTCTGCTATTTCCGGAAAAACATTCGAAGTAGCAATTTTCTCCTTGGACAATTTAGGAATTCCTTCAACGCTTTTAGGAACTACTGAAAGTGCAACCATCAGTGGTGTAAATCAATGGTACGATTTAAGTTTTACGCCACCAATATCGCTTTCAGCAGGAAATTATTTACTTGCGATAAAACAAGATTCGTCTTACCAACAGCAAATTGGTGCCTCAAGTTCTATTTCAACTGCCGGAACATGTTGGGTAAGTTGGACAAACCAACCGTGGACATTAGCCGAAACGTTTGATTTTAATGTTACTTTAATGCTACGTGCCAATTTCAATGAATTTGCTGAAATTTCTAGTTTGGAAAAATCTTCCTTTAAAATATTCCCAAATCCTGCACAGAATGCAATTACACTTACAGATATTTTTGTAGGTTCAACCATGGAAATATTTGCTGCTTCTGGAAAGTTGGTTCAGTCAGAAATATTGAAATCAAGTAATACAAGTGTTCTAATTGACCGATTAGACCCAGGAATGTATACTGTAAAAATCACAAGTGGTTCCCAAGTTTCCTGTGCTAAATTCATTAAGAATTAAGAATACAACGAATCCTTTTGAGATGAGACCACTTGCGGTTGTGGCGGCGATAATTAGTGTCAACCAAAAAATATTATGCGTACAACGCGGGAAGGGAAAACATCCTTATTTGGACTATAAATATGAATTTCCAGGCGGGAAAGTTGAACTAGGAGAGACAGAAGAACAAGCTATTATTAGAGAAATAAAAGAAGAATTGGATTTGGAAATCTCGGTAGTCAAAAAATTTTTATCTGTTCAATATTCGTATCCAGATATATCGATAACGCTGCATAGTTTCCTTTGCAAGTGCAAAAATCCCTGTATTAAACTCACCGAACATTTGAATTACAAATGGCTTTCAAAAAGCGAATTAAAGCAATTGGAATGGGCAGCAGCAGATGAACCAATTGTTCGGAAATTAGAAGAAATGGAAATCAGCGAATTATCTTAGAACTGCTTTTTTGTTTTCTTTTTAAAAATTTATATATCGTAATGGCTTCTATTGCTATTTCTTTTACTTTTTTCAGGAGCTAAAAAGAGAGAAAGCATTTTCTTTTAACCACAGAGGCACAGAGGTCGCAGAGGTAGAATTTTCTGTTATTGGCATTGGGAAGGTTTGTTGGAGAGGCAGATTTTTTGGCTTCAAGATTGAAAACTGTAAGATGATTTTCGAATATAAAATTAAGAGAGGTGCCGCATCAGTGCAACTGCAACGGAGCAGAAAATCATAAACGGCAATTATTTGAAGAATCTATTGAATTCTAAAGTACTATTCTTCTCCGAAATTGCATACGTATGGTGACATAAATCAATTAATTCAATGACTCATTCTATTTTGTTTCCATTCAAATGGCTGTTTCTTTACATAGATAAATTGTATAGAATTTCAAAAATTGTAGAATGAAAGTAAAGAATGTAATGACTGCACAGTCAGTAAAGTTTTGCACAAAAGATGCAAATCTTCGGGAAGTGGCAAAAAAGATGAAAGTGAACAATTGCGGAGCGCTTCCAGTGGTGGATGAAGACAATAAAGTTGTGGGAATAATAACCGACCGAGATATTTGTCTTTCCATTTCTAAAAAATCGATTATTCCAGCGGGAGATCGAAAAGTAAAAGATGCGATGACTAAAAAAATTGTTACCGTTAATGGAAGTGATGAAATTTCAGTTGCTTACCAGCAAATGCGTAAAAACAAAGTTGGAAGGTTACCGGTTGTTGATGTTAACGGAAGACTGGAAGGGATTGTTTCTTTGCACAAACTCATCAACGAGGCAGTAAAACGCGGTAAAAACGATTTAGGCGAAACATCCGCTTCAGGGGAAAATTTAATAAAGACAATCCAAGCCGTTACAAATCGGTACAACAAAAAAAAGGAGTTGAAGAAAACATCTAAATTACTTTCAACTATTTAAAAATAAAAACGGCAAAAAAGAAAGGAGTTTACGAAAGTAAATCTCCTTTTTTTATCGACTTTACTGCCATTAGTTGGGCTTAACCTCAAAAATTCGACACATGAATAATCCAAAAATCGACCAGATTCTTTCGCATAAGAAGGAAACCCCGTGCATCACAATTATTTTTCCAACACACAGAGTTTCACCCGAACGTAGAAAAGATGCGCTATTGTTTAGCAATTTAATAGAAGAAACAAAAAACCTATTGCAGCTAATCGACCATACAGAGGCATTCCAAAAAAAAATAGTTTTGGATGAATTAGATGCCTATTTGAAAATAATTGATTTCACGCATTCCGAGGACGGAATTGGAATTTATATTTCACCAACGGTTTCCGAATTAATTTATTTTCCATTTGAAGTGGAACAAAAAGTTCAAATTGATACGATATTCTACACGCGTGAATTACGCTATTTTCAGCAGACACAGATGGATTATGGGATTGTTGCGTTAAGTCAAAAACGCGTTAATATCTATTTGGCACAAGGACCTAAAATTCAGCTGGTTCACAACGATAATTTTCCGCTCGACTATACCGAAGAATATGAATATACCAAACCGAGTAAAATCAGTTCGCATGGAAGTATCGTACTGAAACAATATGAAAAGGAAAAATCAACGATTGAAGATATTCGTCGGATAGATTTTTTTAAACATGCGGATCAATTATTGGATAAATACCCAAAATTGAATTTACCTTTAGTAGTGGTTGGAGAGGAAAAAGAAGTAGCTGATTTTATAGCTATTTCCAAACATCCTCAGAACATAATTGGTGAGTTGCATACCAATCTGAATTTTGATGCTATCCATCTTTTGGGTGATCGAGCATGGGAAGAAGTGCAGCAAATTAAAAAAATAGAAAACGAAAATGCAATAAAAGAATTACGAGAACTCATTGGCAGCGAAATGGTTGCGATTGGAATAGTTGATGTTTGGAGAGCAGCAAATGCCGGTAATAGTCTTGAGTTATATGTCGAAAAGGATTTTGCAAAAGTTGGCTATCTTTCCAAAGATGGACAAATAGTAAAATTAGAGTATTCAGGACATAATAAAAATTTCCTTCGCGTAAATGATATAGTGGAGAAGATTATTCATTTGGTACTGGAAAAAAATGGGGAAATAGTATTTGTTGCGAATGAATCATTGGAAGATTTCGATGGAATCGCCTTGAAACTTCGCTATCCCGATCTTGGATGAATCCGGTAAAATAGAATTTTTCCTTACTTTAAAATAGGGAAAACTATGCATAAAAAACACCTTCGCAAGAATCTTATACGAAGGTGTTTTAAGTTTGAGAACGAATTAGTACGAATACACTTCTGTATCGATCATCAATTTATTTTCTACTTCTGTTACTCCAGGAGCTAAATACGCTGCACGTTCCGCATCTTTTTTCTCCACGAAAGATCTAACTTTTCCAGATAAAATAACTTTTGTTCCTTCTGATGAAATCTGAATATTTTCAGAATCCAATGTTGCGCTTCTGTGAAATGCAGCAAATATTTTATTTTTCACATCGGCAGTTTTAAGTTTTGGAGCAAGCTTGATGTTGTTACTAATTCCAACTACACCTTCTAAATTTTCGACAGAACTTTTGGAGTAAACGCGCTGAAAATCCCAATCTACTTGACCATCCAATGTTACCCATCCTTTTTCCACTTTAACCTGAACTTTATCTTCTGGAATGGAAGAATGCCATTTTAATGCATTTAATACTGCCGAAGCAATTTCCGCATCCGTTTTTTTTCCTTGATCGGTTAATTTTACAATAATTTCCTGCGCAACAGCCTTAACTCCAAGTACTTTTTTTGCGGCGTGTTCCGCTTCTAATTTTCTGCTGTACGAATCAACTACTCCGGAAAGTGTTACTACGCTGTTTTTAACTGTAACGCCAATTTCATTCGAGTGCTGCACTAGCTCCCATCGAAGTTCTTCCATTACATCCTTTTGAATTTCTGCATCTGTTCTCATTTTCTTTGTTTTTTTTATGGATTAATACTTACGCACAAAGAAAAAGGAAAACTACTTTTTTGGAGGTGATACAAATCAAAGAAAACATTGATTTTTGCATAGAAATAGCAGTTCGTTTTTCAAGGAATAGAGAGAATCTATAATCAGATGGTAAAGTGAAATGCTAATAAATCTGTATATTTGATTTTGTCTCAAAGGGCTACCAAAAAAAGGAAAAAATCAGAATATGGAAATCGAACGTAAATTTTTAGTGGATAAAAAATTATGGAATCTCGTTGAAAAGCCGCAACCAAAAGAAATTATTCAAGCCTATTTACTTCGATCTACAGAGAAAACCATTCGTGTTCGAATTAAGGGCGATAAAGGTTTTTTAACTATTAAAGGAAAAACGACTGGAATTTCAAGAAGCGAGTTTGAATATGAGATTCCATTTGAGGAAGCGGAGCAGCTAATTTCGGAATTTGCAGATAAAGTAATTCTTAAAAACCGCTATGAAATCAAGGTTGGTAATCACCTTTGGGAAATCGATGAATTTCATGGTAAATTAGAAGGATTGCTACTTGCAGAAATAGAATTAAGCTACGAAGCGGAAGAATTTGTATTACCTATGTGGGCAAAAACAGATGTTTCTACCGATGAAAATTACTATAATTCGCAACTAATAGAAAGGTGCTAAGTATTTTTAGTTTTTAAAATTCACCAATTCCACAACGATTTCATTGCGTCTATTGATTAGATCAAATGGTGGATTATACCCTAAATAAGCGAATTTTCCAATAAATTGAATGTTGTTTTTTAGTAATTCTCCCACTAGTTTTTTCTTGTAGGATTCAATTTTAGCATCGTCTGCCCATCCTCCAAATTCAATTGCAGCCATGATTTTAGCTTCTTTCGTTTCAAAGTAAATATCCTTATTTGTCGGTTTTGGCATGTCTTCCATTTTCAAACCTGCGGGAACTAGAAACGACATTTTTGAGGTATCGTCAAGCTCCATTGAAACAGGTGAAGTCATCGCTATTTTTTTATTCTCTTCATTCCCGCCGAAAATATATCCTGCCAAAACTCTAAAACCCGTTCCGGATGTTTTGTCGTAGGTATCTGTGTTTAAATTTACACTTGTAAAAAGTGCCGCTTCGTATTTACGCACTTCAAAAGAATCGTATTTTTTTAAAACTTTGTACGCTTGTGTTTCAGTATCTCGAATACTTTTACTCATAAAAGCTGCAGAAATTGCGACAATTGCAATAAGTGTGATGGTTATTATAACTACGGATTTCATATTTCACTTGTTCGTTTAAAATTATAACAATCTGTTAGTCAGAATGTTTTAATTAATAAAAACGTATTTGATTTATTCAATTTTCTCTACTTTGATATCGCTTTTCTCCAAGTCAAAAACAGTGGTGCCGATTTCGAGATCAAACCATTCCAAAAACAATTCCATTGTTCGATCCTGCGGCCAAGTGGATTCTTCATCTGTTATCATGGAAAGTTCATTTTTAAAAACCTTCTTAAAGTTTTGTTCTATAATTGGTTCGATATCAAAAAAATCATCCGTTATCAAATATACATTTGGCTCCACATCATCGTCCACGGAAAATTCCATATCGGATTCAAATTCATTTGCCCAGTCCCAAAAGGGTTTATTCGGTCGAATGGTAATGTATCCTCTGTTTACTATTTTCATTTTGATTGTATTATAGGCTGTTTTTTACCATCCACAACTTTAAACCATATTGCTTTTGATCTTACACCCTGATTAATTACTATTTTCCAATTTTTTAGTTCTTGTGTTTTTTCAAAATAACTCAACCAATCGGCGTGTTGAATTATTTTAACACTTGAAATATACGTTATTGAGGTGTCATTAACTAATATTATAAAATTATCTTTTTGAAAATTAACATTTTGACCGAAGTAAATTGATTTGTTTTTGGGGCCAAAGCAATCTATCCAATTGTAAAAAGCATTTTTAGTTTGTGTAGAATCCTTAAATGACCATTGACAAAAAAGTGTAGAGTCTAATTCCTGCATCAACACTAATTTCTTTGTTCTTGTTGGGGAGAACCGATCTGGAAACAGGGCTGTTTCATTGAATTTTATTCCAGATAGATTGAATCCTAATTCGTTCGCAACAACACTATTAAAACCAAAGTCTATTGTGTCCACATTTTCTTTCTTTTGTTTTGTGTAATTGCGTTCAGATTTAGGCGTAATATCCTTCATGTCGATAATTTTATTCTCCTTTCTTCCGCAGGAAAACAAAATTAATATGGAGGCTAACCAACAAATCGTTTTCATTTTAAATATTCAATTTTTTTAATATTTCACTTGTTTCATCTATCTCACTGGAAGAGACATTTAAATGCGTAACCATCCGCAACATTCCTTCGCCAAATGCCATTATTAACACACCTTTTTCCTTTAGAAGTTGAATAATTGCATCCCTTTTACTTGCTTCTTTTAAATGTACAACCACGATATTTGTTTGCACCGGAACAACATTATGCACCCAATTTAAATCTAACAATACCGCTTCAAGATGTTTTGCATGTTGATGGTCTTCAGCCAACCGTTCCACATTATTTTGCAAAGCAAACAAACCGCCAGCTGCAATAATTCCTGCCTGGCGCATTCCGCCGCCAAAAACCTTTCTCACTCGGTGAGCTTTTGTGATAAATTCCTTCGAACCAATTAGCAAAGAGCCAACTGGAGCGCCGAGTCCTTTGGATAAACACAAGGAAATAGAATCAAACTGCGCAGCATAATGCTTCGGATCCAATTTAGTTTCCACCAATGCATTCATCAGACGCGCACCATCTAGGTGCAAAGGAAAATTATTTTCTATACAAAATTTTCGGATTTTCTTTAGTTCCTCAAAATCATAAATTGCTCCGCCACCGCGATTCGCCGTATCTTCTAAACTCACCAACTGTGTCAGAGGAAAATGAACATCTACTGGATTATTTATCCATTTGGAAATTGCATCTTTTGTCAATCTTCCCCGATCTCCTTGGAGCAAACGCACCGAAGCGCCAGAATTTTTCGCGATTCCACCGCCTTCGTATTTATAGATATGACTTTCCTCGTGGCAAATTACTTCACCACCGGGTTGCACGTGCACATTGATTGCAATTTGATTGGTTTGTGTTCCGGAGGAACAAAAAAGTGCTGCTTCCATACCGAAATAATCTGCTGCAAATTCTTGCAAAGCATTTACGGATGGATCCTCCTTAAAAACATCGTCTCCAACTGGCGCTGCAAACATTGCTTCGCGCATCTGGGCGGTAGGTTTCGTAACTGTATCGCTGCGAAAATCAATCATAATTTTGAATTTTAGTATGAAATTAACCTTATCCTATCAAAAGCTAGTTGAATTTTCCGTTTTTTTGTTAAAAAAAGAGATATGGAATATGTATTCGTAGCAATAACTGTTTTACTCGGCGCCGGATTGACATTTTTTTCTGGATTCGGTTTAGGCACGTTGATGCTTCCCGTATTTAGTTTCTTTTTTCCCTTGCCGGTTGCCGTTGGTGCAACAGCTATCGTGCACTTAGCAAATAACCTCTTCAAATTTGGGTTGGTATATAGAAATATTCACTTTCCAACCTTGGTTCGGTTTGGTTTTCCTGCTGTTATTTTTTCGGCTTTCGGGGCTTATTTCCTTGGATTTATAGGGAATATTGAAGCCCTTCACTCCTATTCCATTGCAGATAAAAATGTTGAAATTACACTCTTAAAAGTTGTTATTGGTTCATTAATGGTCTTTTTCGCTTGGTTTGATTTAGATCCACGTTTCTCAAATCTAAAAATCAAATCCAAATGGATGCCAATTGGTGGTATTTTAAGTGGTTTTTTTGGTGGAATATCTGGCCATCAAGGAGCATTTCGGTCAGCTTTTTTGAATAAATCGGGTTTAACCAAAGAAGCGTATATTGGGACTTCCAATGCAATCGCTTTGTGGATTGATCTTGCGCGCTTATTCGTCTATTATGAAACGTTTAATTTCTCTGTTTTACGAAATAATAGTAGTCTCTTGGTAATTGGGATTGTTTTTGCATTTTTTGGAACTTATTTTGGGAAAAAATTGGTTGAAAAAGTAACAATGAAAGGAATTCAGAGGATTGTTGGTGGGATGTTGTTGGTGATTGGTGCTTTGTTTATTGCAGGTTGGCTATAGGGATTGGTGAGATTGTGATTTTTTTTAGGCTGGGGTGCGTATTTTTTTACCACAGAGGCACGGTTGAAGCGTATTAATTTACTTTGTTTGGTTAGTGATTGGTGAGATTGTGATTTTTTTTAGGCTGGGGTGAGTATTTTTTTACCACAGAGGCACGGAGGTTGAAGCGTATTAATTTACTTTGTTTGGTTAGTGATTGGTGAGATTGTGATTTTTTTTAGGCTGGGGTGAGTATTTTTTTACCACAGAGGCACGGAGGGTAAAAGCCTTCAAACTTAAGGTTGAAATAACTGTAACTTTATTAATGCATAGCCAATCTATGTATAATTATTGTTTAAAAATTTTGACATCACCTTACTAAGGACAAGAACAACAACGTAATAGCTTCTACCCAAATAGTGGAAATACTGCTTTTTCCTTGTTTTATTGATTTGTAACATACGTACAAGAGCCTATTATGCGCTGCCCGACAACTACGCTATAATTTGTAGGGCCATTGTAAAACGTTAATTTCCCATTTGATGTAGACAAATGCCCACCTCCAATCTGCGCTGCATTACTATTATAACCGAGCGTCCAAGGAATGTTTGCTCCTGAAATTGGTGTAAATGGAAGACCACCAATGTAGGAACTTGCAGAATTGCACGTTATATCCCAATAAATAAAAACCAGTTTACCAGTTTTTACATAACCACATCCTGATGATTGAACATAAGCAGTTCCATTATCTTGCAATGGTGTCCATGATCCTGAAGTTTGAGCAACACTAGCACCCTTTACCCAATCTGCTGAAACTGCTTGGTTCGAAACATTTGTAAATGTAGGGTCGGTTGCTGCTGTAACAACTGCTTGCGCAAATTGAGCAGGGGGGTTGGTAAGGAAGCCACTAAAGTTAGTTGCGCCGATGCCGATGCTAGTGACTGAACTAGCGACCGCAGTGTAACAGAATACCTCAAGGTAGTCTGATGTGCCGTTCATGTAAACGAGTGTAGAACCTGTAACCGTCAATGTCTGCGGTGCATTCAAGCCCACGTCGTATGTTCGCGCTATTTGAACATTGTTTTTACGCAAATCCGCAAATGTTCTTCCTGTTGCACCATTGGTAACTCCAACTTGGAAATTTATTTGGTAATACCCTGCTACTTTTGGATTAAACCGTGTACCGTTGAAAGCATTAGTGGGGTCAAATTCCTCAGCTTGAAAATTAACTAATGTATGAGTGCCCGTAGTCAGGGTAGTTGCTGCATTTGCATAGGCACTAAATGCAACTGGAGTAGTAGCCAAAGATTGTGCATAGCCCTTCACCCAGTTACTTGATATAGAACTGGTTGAATTATTTGCAAATGTAGGATCCGTAGCGGCGGTAACCTGTGCATTAGGAGTAGCCCAACTTGCAGCAGTTCCATTACTCGTTAATACCTGCCCATTGGTGCCAACCGTTGTAAGTCCTGTTCCGCCACTGGTAATTGGCAATGTGCCTGAAAAACCGGATGTCGTCCAAATTGTGCCGTTGTAGAAATCAGTGGTATTGGTAGTAGTGTTGTAGATCTGTAACCCTATTGCTGGGCTTGCAATAGCATCTCTTTGGGTCTGTGTCATTCGGGGAGGCAGAAACCCTTTCGTGGTGCTGGTTACATCCAACTCCGCAGAGGAATTTGGTGTAATGGTGCCAATACCTACTTGGGCAAATGAGATTCCAAGTAGGTGAAAAATAAAGAGATTTGTTAGTAGTAATTTACAAATTTTCATTCGTTTAGTTTCTGGTTAATATTTGGATAAATTATCCTCCATTTAATAACTCGTTTCGGGTTTCAATTAATACAATACGTTTTAGATCATTTACACTCGATGGAAGTTTTAAAAAGCGCTTATCCCTGTCGAGCAACAACATGGTTGGTGTTCCATAGACACTACATATACTTGCAATATTACCCCAATATCCTTGCCCATCGCATATAGTATATAAATGTGGGTAGTGCTTTTTAACGAAGGGATGTTGTTGCCAAGTACGAATCGTTGTATCCAAACATACCGCCACTATTGTCAATTGCCTTTCGGTAGTTTGTTGCAATAAACTATCCACTATTTCGAGTAAATTTTTGCAATACATACAGTCTGTTTTCCAAAACAGTACCAAACTAATTTCTGATTTGAAATCGTATAATTCAAAACTTCCGAAATTCAAATTCTGTATCGGCGAACCTGGTTTATAGAATGTTTTAAAAGATCGTTTGCGCTGCTGCATTGTTTCCTGTACGGAATTATTAGTGCATTGGCTATCCTGCTGTGCATGTGCCTGCAGGCTAATAAAAATGAACAAACTATAAACTAGATTACCTAACATACGTATTGTATTATCTAACATAAAGCCGCATAATTCCATTCATAGATTGACCAGCATTGCTAATTGAATTATTCGTATTTACTGAATTAGTTGATACCCTCAAAATTCCCCAATGGTTGCCACCAGTATAAGTTGTGCTATTTTGCGATGTATGAAGAAATATATGAGCCGAAGCATCAGGCACAAGCTGATAGCCTTGAACCGGATTTGTACCCGTTACATCGTAGCGAGTAATAGATCCCCAATAAGACCCTGCTGCTAAATTGTTATATCCAGTATAATTAGGCGCCTCATTGGATGCAACAAAATTTCTATGCGGTATTTTTACATGCAAACCATAATTATTGGTTGTACTCCATCCCTCCGCTCTGTAAGTTGTATAGGGCAACACTGCTCTTATGCCAATCTCTACCAATCCCCATGTTCCAAAAGTTCCAGTGCTGGCACTTTCGTTTCCTATGGTATTGCTTCCAATATTTGGCAAGGTTGTTCTAGTATAAGGCGTAATAGCTGTAGCTGGGTGGTTGTATTGCCCTACCAATGTCCAGCCTCCGCCATCGGTAGTCATATCGCAATAGGCCTGCATTGAACCATACGTGCTTATCTGTGCACCATCCGGATCTATCCAATAGGTGCCACTTGCACTTGTAGGGAAGTTGGCTAATATAGCCTTACATGTAGTGCTTGCAACGGCTTGCGTAGTGCCATTTAATTCACTTAATTTACTAATAATAGCAGTTAAAGTACATGCCTGCCCTCCAATACTCAAGTCAAAGTTGGCATTGCCCGTAGTAGAAGGAGTACCTGTTAAGGTAAGGGCTACACTACCTGCTCCAACTGCAAAAGTGCCTGCAGACAAACTAGCCGTTAAACCAGTAACTCCTGTTGACGCATACGTTTGAGCAGTGTATGCACCGCCATTGCCTCCAGTATACGGCACTGTGGCAGTCATGTAAAAGTCAAAATTATCACTGGCTGTTCTATTGGTATAGGTAACGCCAGCACAATTAACTGCTGCTATCGTACTTGAAACTACTTGTGTTTTGGTACACGTTAAATTAGATTTTGTCCATACGCCAGTTAAGGTGCCTGCAGCTGGAGTTGTACCCGTAATTGGGTACGTTACAATCACACTAGATCCTGGGGCTAACGCAATTGAGCCAGCGGTAAGAGCAGGAACTGCTGTAGGTGTGCCTACGGTTAAACCAGTTACACCACTCAACACTAAATCTGCAGCTGCAAAAGAAATTGTTGCAGCATTAAAAGAAGAAGAGTTGTTGGTAAGTGTTACACTAAATGTTGTGCCACTAAGTGCCATTCCAGGTGCAAAAGTACCTTGAAATCCATTGGTATTGCAATCCTGTACAACAGTTGTATTATCGTTTGTACAAAGGGCTGTCCATGCAGTTCCATCATAATAATAAAATCCTGCAGGTGAACAATCTGTGCAATACACAATAAGCGCTTCTGCTGGGCTTGCAATAGCATCTCTTTGGGTCTGTGTCATTCGGGGAGGCAGAAACCCTTTCGTGGTGCTGGTTACATCCAACTCCGCAGAAGCATTTGGTGTAATGGTGCCAATACCTACTTGGGCAAAAGAGATTCCAAGTAGGTGAAAAATAAAGAGACTTGTTAGTAGTAATTTACAAATTTGCATTTGCTTAGTTTTTGGTTAATATTTGGATAAATTATCCTCCATTTAATAACTCGTTTCGGGTTTCAATTAATACAATACGCTTTAGATCATTTACACTCGAGGGAAGTTTTAAAATTTTCATTTGTTTCGTTTTATACTAAATTCTCTTTCCGTCTTATTTATTGGATTTTTACCCACTTAACAGATGTTTTACCAGCACTATTAGAGAAAGCAATCCATTGTAAAGAGTTATTTGACCACCCACGAATACTATAAGTTGCGGCAGCCGTAGTGGTTATAAATATACTTCCAGTGGTAGTTAATGCTACGTTTACGTTAGTGGGATCTGCTGCACTGTCAACCGTGCCGATCAATTGGCTATCTGGCACAAGAACAGAGGCCTGGTCATAAAGTGCAACATTCATCTCAGCACCATTACCTCCATTTTGTTGTCGAACTGTATAAGTAACATCCCATGTACCAGCACTTGGCAGCGTAAAAGTCATAATAGTTGTTGCGTTTGCGGTTGTCGTGCCTGTTACAGTAACATTTGTGTTATTTACAGTTCTACCATAACTTGGAGCAATAAGACCCTGTACCCAATCTGCTGAAACTGCTTGGTTGGAATTATTTGTAAATGTTGGGTCGGTAGCTGCTGTAACTATTGCTTGTGCAAATTGAGCAGGTGGGTTGGTTAGAAAGCCGCTAAAAGAAGTTGCGCCGATGCCGGTGCTAGTGACTGAACCAGCGACCTGAGTGTAACAGAATACCTCAAGGTAGTCTGTTGTGCCGTTCAGGTAAGTGAGAGTAGAACCTGTAACCGATAATACTTCCACTGGATTTAGAGTCCCAATATCAATACTTCGGCTAATCTGAACATTGTTTTTACGCAAATCTGCAAAGCTTCTCCCTGTTGCATTATTGACAACTTCAACTTGGAAATTTATTTGGTAAAACCCTGCTACTTGTGGATTAAACCGTGTACCATTGAAAGCATTGGTAGGATCAAATATATCAGCTTCAAATTTAACTAATGTATGAGTGCCCGTAGTCAGGGTAGTTGCTGCATTTGCATAGGCACTAAAAGCAACTGGAGAAGTAGCCAAAGATTGTGCGTACCCCTTAATCCAGTCACTAGATACACTATTAACAGAATTATTTGTAAATGTAGGATCATTAGCCGCATTAATTTGTGCATTGGGTGTTGTCCAAATTGTGCCGTTAAAAAACTCCGTACAGTTGGTAGTAGTGTTGTAGATCGTAAGCCCGGTAGCAGGACTCGTGATAGCGTTGCGTTGTGTGGTGGTCATTCTTGAAGGTAGAAACCCTTTGGTGGTGCTTGTTACATCCAACTCCGCAGAGGCATCTGGCGTGGTTGTGCCAATGCCTACTTGGGCAAAGGAGATTCCACACAGAAGAAAAATAAAAAGATTTGCTAAGAAAAATTTAAAACTATTCATTGGTTTTGGTTTAGGTAATGGTTAAAAAAATTTGGTATTTGGTATTTGGTATTTGGTATTTGGTTAAGTATTTGGTATTTGGTATTTGGTATTTGGTGTTTGGTTAAGTATTCGGTTTGGTTAAGTATTTGGTATT
>CANJSS010000020.1 GCA_947476955.1 Flavobacteriales bacterium | reverse complement strand
CCACTTGCGAAGAAGCTCTGAATGGATGATTCGCTTAGGCGATGGAACACCGCTTGCCAATCAAAAAACGCAACATGCGCTGGATACTCTTTGGAAATACTCACAAGAATTTTTTCATGAAAATGCAACAGACAAAACAATGAAAGAGCTAGAAGTTGGAGTAGATTTGTCAGCAATACAACCTCTTTGGCTGCAAAAAATAAAAGAAATTATATATATGGCACATTTAATACTTCCGGAAAATAATTACCAGGTTTTTGGAGGTAAAAACGGAAATCATTCTGAATTTATGGGATACATACTAGCAGAAATGCAATTTCTCCCAAACAAATATTCACATGCTAAATGGTAGTTTTCAAGTTATTTACCTGCTAGATGCAGTAATTTATCCTTATTTATAATTTCTAATTTTCGAGTGTGAATTTCAATTATGCCTTCCTCTTTGAAATCTTTTAATAAACGGATAAGTGTTTCCGTTGCTGTCCCAACAAAATTCGCTAAATCTTCCCGCGTTAGATTGATTTCTTCCTTATCATAGACATCACCAAGAATTAAAAGTGCAAAAGCTAATCTTTCACGCACTGACTTCTGTGCCATGTTAGTTATGAAAATTGCCCTATCCCCTAATTCTTTGGATAATTCCTTCATTATGCCATTTCGCAAAGTTGCATTTGTTTCAATCATATTTAAGAAATCCTCCTTCCCAATGAAGCAAATATTACACTCCTCCAAAGTAGATGCAGAAACCTTATATGGTTCACCACTAAACATTGCACGAAAACCAATTATTTCTCCTTCTTTAGCGATGTGTATAATTTGCTCTTTTCCCTCATCTCCTCTTGCAAAGATTTTTACTTTACCTTGATTCAGACAAAACACACCACGTGGAAAACTGTTCTCAATAAAAAGTGGTTGGTTCTTTTTGTAGAAAGCACACGATTTTTGTTCATCAACTAAGGCAACATCATTTTCACAATTGTTTGCAAAAAGGGAAGTTTTACGTGCGCCACATGTTTGACAATTAACATGTTTGTGCGATTTATCCAACATAGTCATACCTAGTTTTTTCTTTCGTAAAGTTATACTTTTTAAGCAATCTTTTTAAAGCTGATTAATATCATTTTTTACTTTCAAGTTCGCACCTACATTTGTGGCTAAAAATCATTGAAATGGACAGTCAAATAATCGAAAAATATAATGTTCCCGGACCGAGATACACCTCCTATCCCACTGTTCCATTTTGGAAAAATGATTCATTAAATAACCAAGAATGGTTGAGTACGATACTGAAAAATGCGGCACATTTCCATTCTAACGCAGTCAGTATATATATCCATCTTCCTTATTGTGAAAGTTTATGCACCTTCTGCGGATGCCACAAACGTATTACAAAAAATCACCTGGTTGAAAAACCATATATAGAAGCAATTTGCATGGAATGGGATTTATACTTACAAAAAATTCCATTTTATCCCGCTATTCGCGAATTACACTTTGGAGGAGGAACACCAACATTTTTTGAAGCGGACGCGCTTGTGCAAGTAGCAGAATACCTTTTTAAATCAAAAAAAATAGATCCTAATCAGGTAGAATTGAGCTTCGAAGCACATCCAAACAATACAAAAGAAGAACACTTGCGCAAATTATTTGCATTCGGTTTTCGGAGATTAAGTTTAGGTATTCAAGATTATAGCCCAACGGTTCAAAAAGCGATACATAGGATTCAACCTTTTGAAAATGTAAAAAAAATCCATGACTTAGCAAGAGAAATCGGATACCAATCCATTAGCCACGATTTGGTTTTTGGATTACCAAAACAAACAGTCGCTGACATTGAAGATACGGTAACCAAAACTCTACTTTTAAAGCCTGATCGAATTGCTTTATACAGCTATGCGCATGTGCCATGGATCAAGGGCAATGGACAACGTGGGTATGACGAATCCGATTTGCCAAAAAATCAGGAGAAACGAAAGCTATACGAAACAGCAAAAAAAATATTAGAAGAAAATGGTTACCTTGAAATTGGCATGGATCATTTTGCTTTAAAACACGATGATTTAGCAATTGCATTTAAAAACAAAACATTGCACCGAAACTTCATGGGTTATACAACACAAGTCACCAAACTATTGATCGGTTTGGGAATGTCGGCTATATCGGACAGTTGGTTTGGTTTTGCCCAAAATGAAAAAACGGTTGAAGGGTATCTCTTGCGCATAAACAAAGGTGAAATACCCGTTTTTCGCGGTCACGTTTTAAGTGATTTAGACACCGAAATCCGTGGTTATATTCTCGATTTAATGTGCCAATTTCAAACAACTTTTAAAATGGATTCGCCGTTTAAATCTATCCATGAATTAATAAAAAAGCAGCTTGTTGGAATGGAAAAAGACGGCTTAGTAATTTTAAAAAACGATACCGTTTCAATAACAAATTCTGGAATTCCATTTGTGAGAAATTGCTGCATGGCATTTGACCAGGATCTTCAGCAGGAAATAAAATTAGAGCGTATGTTTTCACAAACTATATGAAAGAAAAAACCTGTTATCACTGTGGCGATGAAGTGATTGGAAAAGGAATTATTTTCGATCAAAAATCCTTTTGCTGTAATGGCTGCAAATCGGTTTACCAATTGCTAAAAGACACCAATCTTACTAATTTTTATAGGATGGAATCCAATGCTGGGGCAAAACCAACGCTGAGTAATCAACATAAATATGCTTTCCTTGAAGTGGAAACAATCCGAGACAAATTTATGGATTATAAAGACGAAAAATCGGCACGAGTAACGCTATTTCTTCCGCAAATTCATTGTTCCTCCTGCATCTATCTATTAGAGAATTTAACTAAAATTGAACCTACGGTATTATCCTGTCAAGTTAACTTTGCAAAAAGGGAAGTAGCAATTATTTTCGATCCAAAAAAAATAACTTTAGCGAAATTAGCACTATTACTAGATAGAATTGGGTATGCACCAAATTTTGGCAACCGTTCGGCTACAGAGAAAAAGATAGATAAGCAATTTTTATACAAACTTGGCATCGCAGGTTTTGCCTTCGGAAGCATAATGCTGTGGAGTTTCCCAGAATATTTAGGTGTGAAATCAGACGATCCGGCAATCCGAAACTTCACTTCCTATTTATCTTTTGCTATTTCCATTCCAGTAATATTTTATTCCGCAAGCGAATATTTCATTTCTGCATTTAAGGCTTTGCGGTATAAAAGTTTGAACTTAGATGTTCCAATTACAATCGGTATAATAGCGTTGTATTTGCAAAGTACATATAGCATCCTCATTGGAGATGGCCCTGGATACATGGATTCTTTTGCCGGATTTATATTTTTTCTATTGATCGGAAAATGGTTTCAAAACAAAACATACAAAACCCTTTCCTTCGAAAGAGATTACACCTCCTATTTCCCTGTTGCCGTAACACGATTAGTGCAGTTTGACAAAGGTGAAAAGGAAGAAATTATAGAAATTGAAGAATTAAAAGAACGCGATAAAATCATCATACGAAATGAAGAAATAATCCCTTGCGATAGTACGTTACTCTCTGAAAATACAAAGATTGATTATAGTTTCGTAACAGGTGAATCCAATCCTATTCACAAGCAAAAAGGAGATTTCATTTATGCCGGCGGTAAACTTTTAGGCCAACGCATTGAATTAAAAGTAGAGAAGGAAAGTAATCGCAGCCATTTAACGCAACTATGGAACGATATAAAAACGACAAAAAAGAAAACCTCCGGATTCCTTTACCAAAATAAACTTTCTATTTATTTTCTTTCCATTCTTTTAATAATTGCTGCAATTTCCGCAGGTGTTTGGGTATTTATTGATTTAACGCGTGTTACACAAATTGTCGTAGCAATTTTGATTGTTGCTTGTCCCTGCGCACTGGCTTTATCTGCTCCTTTTACCTTCGGTAATGTAATGCGATTACTTGGTAGAAAAGGTTTGTATTTGAAGAATACTGCTGTTATCGAAAAATTAAATACCATAACAGATATCGTTTTCGATAAAACTGGGACACTAACAAATGGCGCCAATCAGCATATAGAATTTGTTGGTGATAATTTAACAAATCCCCAATTTGATGCATTATATTGTTTGGCAAATTCCTCCACGCATCCACTTTCACGTTCAATTGTGCAGTATTTACGTTCCAAGAAAATTGTTTCCAACTATCCCATTCATGGATTCACTGAAATAAGCGGTAAAGGAATTTCTGGTAGTATTAATGCGTGCGCCATTCGAATTGGAAATGCGGAATTTACGAATCAAAAAGAACTTGATTCAAATGAAACCTCAACGTTTATATTGATCCAAAACGGAGAAAATATTTCCAAAGGAAGATTTGTTTTTACTTCAGAATTGCGCGATGGTATAGAAGATTTAATGCATAAATTATCCGGGTATAACCTGCACGTTTTATCTGGTGATCGCGATAAAGATAAAGTATTATTAGAACAAATTTTCCCAAAGAATAGTAGGCTTTTATTTGAGCAAACACCAAAAAATAAATTGGATTATATTGACGGATTAAAAAAAATAGGGAAGCATGTTTTGATGGTTGGAGATGGATTAAATGATGCCGGTGCTTTGGGTATAGCAGATGTCGGCATTGCAGTTTCTGAAGATGTTTTTCGCTTCACCCCTTCCTCAGATGCAATAATTGAGGCAACAAAACTCTGGCAACTCGATAAATTGCTCCTACTTTCCAATTTTTCACAAACTGTTTTAAAAATTTGTCTTGCGTTTTCCCTTACGTATAATCTCATTGGATTAAGTTTTGCCATTTCTGGAAATCTTACTCCCTTGATCGCTGCAATATTGATGCCGATAAGTTCTATTACGGTAGTTATTATAAGTACTTTTTTAGTCTATTTTAAAAAATAGATTAGCAACCCGAAAAGTTATTTATTGTTGAAAAAACATGATAGAAATCAACTTTTTTAACTTACTAGTGTCATTATTTCCTTGTGACAAACTCATGACATTTGCCCTATGGGAATGATTTATATTATGCTCGTCGTTAGTCTAGTAATTGCACTGTTTTTTTTGGCTTCCTTCTTTTGGGCTACAAAATCAGGACAATTTGATGACGACTATACGCCATCTGTGCGCATTCTCTTTGATGACGAATCAACTCAAAATTCAAATAATCAAATAGAAAACAAGCAAATAGATGGAAATTCAGAAGTTTAGTTACGACAATAAGATCGTAAAGTATTTCGCATACGCAACCGTAATTTGGGGAATTGTAGGAATGACAGTGGGATTAATTGCTGCCTTACAATTAGCTTTTCCAGAATTTTTTAATGATTACTTGGGATTTAGCTTTTTATCTTTCGGCAGAATTAGACCATTACATACGAACGCAGTGATTTTTGCTTTCGTAGGAAACGGAATCTTTATGGGAGTCCATTATTCTTTACAGCGATTATTAAAAGCAAGAATGTGGAGTGATAAATTAAGTTACATTAATTTCTGGGGCTGGCAGTTAATAATCGTTTGTGCCGTTGCAACGCTCCCATTCGGCATTACTTCTTCAAAAGAATATGCAGAATTGGAATGGTGGATAGATATTATGATTGCTGGAATTTGGGTGGTTTGGGGTTGGAATATGTTTGCTACAATTCTTGCCAGACGCGTAAAACATTTATATGTGGCAATCTGGTTTTACATTGCAACGTTTGTCACGGTTGCCATTTTACATATTTTCAACTCATTTGAATTACCCGTTTCTTTTTTTAAAAGTTACTCTTGGTATGCTGGTGTGCAGGATGCATTAGTGCAATGGTGGTATGGTCACAATGCTGTAGCATTCTTCTTAACCACTCCGTATTTGGGATTAATGTACTATTTCGTTCCAAAAGCAGCCCAGCGTCCGGTTTATTCATACCGCTTATCTATAATTCACTTTTGGGCATTAATTTTTATTTATATCTGGGCAGGACCCCACCATTTATTATATACTTCACTGCCCGATTGGGCGCAAAGTTTAGGAGTGGTTTTTTCAATAATGTTGATTGCGCCATCTTGGGGCGGAATGCTAAATGGACTTTTAACCATGCGCGGTGCGTGGGATAGAGTGCGCGATAATGTATTATTGAAATTCATGGTAGTTGCATTAACGAGTTATGGAATGGCAACATTCGAAGGGCCTCTGTTATCCTTGAAAAATGTAAATATGATTTCGCACTTTACAGATTGGACAATTGCGCACGTGCACGTTGGCGGATTAGGTTGGAATGGAATGATGACTTTCGGAATGCTCTACTGGTTATTTCCAAAGATGTTCCGTGTTGAATTGTACTCTAAAAAATTAGCGAATCAACATTTTTGGATTGCGACACTAGGAATTATTCTGTATGCTGTTCCAATGTATATTGCTGGATTCATGCAAGGTTTAATGTGGCAAGATTTCAACCCGGATGGCACATTGGTAAATGCTGATTTCTTAAAAATGGTAGACGCTATGAAACCATACTATATGTTGCGTTCTTTAGGTGGACTTTTGTATATAGTTGGAGCAATTATGATGTTCTATAACTTAATTAAAACAGCTAAATCCGGAAATTTCCTTGAGAATGAGGCTGCAGAAGCACCAATGTTGCAACAAATAGATTATGTGCCCGTGAAAGGTGAATATTGGCACAGAACAATCGAAAGAAAACCAATTCGATTTATGGTTTTGGCAATCGTAGTTGTCGCTATTGGTGGATTAGTAGAAATAATTCCAACGCTCATTGTGAAAAGTAATGTTCCAACAATAGCAAGTGTGAAACCGTATACGCCTTTGGAATTAGAAGGTCGAGATCTTTATATAAGAGAAGGCTGCTACAATTGTCACTCTCAAATGATTCGACCCTTACGCTTTGAAACAGCTCGTTATGGTGAATATTCTAAATCGGGTGAGTTTGTTTACGATCACCCATTCCAATGGGGTTCAAAACGCACAGGTCCAGATTTGGCGCGCGAAGGAGGGTTGAGAAGCAATTATTGGCATTACCGGCACATGGTAAATCCAAAAGAAGTTTCACCAGGTTCTATAATGACTGCTTATACTTGGATGAAAACAAATGATTTGGATGTCTCCATTTTAGATAGAAAAATCCGAGCAATGCAAACTCTTGGTGTGCCTTATCCAAAAGGATACGATAAAATAGCACTGAAAGATCTTAAGATTCAAGCAGAATGGATAGCCACAGATATCGTTAAAAATCTACCAAAAGAAGTTCAGAAAAGGTTAGATATTCCCAAAGAAATAGCCTATCTGAAGAAAAAAGAAATTGTAGCAATGATAGCTTATTTACAAAGACTTGGAATGGATATTAAAGTGAAACAAAAAGCGGATAATTCAACCGCTAAATACGAATAGCTATGTTACGATTCATTAAACATAATTTGACAACTATAGACGGGGTAGAAATTTTTCCAATGCTGTCTTTATTAATTTTCGTTTTATTCTTTGCCCTTGTTTTAGTGCGCGTAATACGCATGTCAAAATCACAAGTTGCAGAGTTAAGTGATATTCCATTTTCGGAGGAAGCTGCAGAGGATGTCAAACTTGCTGGCCAAACTCCTATTAACGACTGATGATTATAAAATAAGAAAATCATGAAAAAATATTTCACTATAAGTTTGTTCGCCTTTGCATTATTATTTTGTAAGCAACAAATACATGCACAAAATGGAGAACAGTTGTTTAAAGCAAAATGTAATGTGTGTCATATCGTAGATAAAAATTCCACAGGACCACTTCTAAAAGGTGTATTTAAAAAATGGTCAGACGCCGGAGAAGCAGAAATGCTTTATGAGTGGGTTAAAAATCCTGAGAATCTTATTACTAGTGGAACTAGTCAATTGGCTAACGCAATTAAAAATTACAGTGCGTCAGCTATGACAGCACAAGTTGTAACGAATGCAGAAGTCGATGCAATATTAGCATATGTTGATAATTACACAGCTGCAATTGCACCTGTAGCAGATACTGTTGGTGCTAGTAACTTAGCCGCGAAAAAGATTGTGCCCAACTACATTGAAAACCTTACATTATTTTACTGGCTTTCCTTCACAATTATCCTGTTGCTAATCGCAATTGTAATACTTTCCACAACAGTTTCCACATTTATAAAATCTGATTTTTTCAAAAATAAATTAGCTGAAAAATCACAAAATAATTCGACAACACTTCTAGTAGTTTTAATTTCTTTTGGAACACTATTATTGTCTTCTCCTTCCTATGCATTAACATTTATGCAACCGGGTGAGGCAGAAAAAGATATGCCGTGGCTATTGGTAGAAACCAGCGATATCTATCTGATGTTGGCAGTAAATTTCATCTTGCTCGGTGTGTTATTGTATGTGCGTCGCATGTTCAAAGATTTTCTTGAAATGGTGAAGACACCAAAGGCGATTCAAGTTGTTGCAGCAAACAGTACCACTCGTAAAATGACCAAAATTTTAACGGATGTTGTTCCAATTGAAGAAGAATACACAATCTTAATGCACCATGATTACGACGGTATTCAAGAATTAGATAATAATTTACCACCATGGTGGGTTTGGGGATTCTATGCTACAATCATTTTTGCAGTTGTATATATATTTAATTACCATGTTCTAAAAACAGCCGATCTTCAAATTAAAGAATATGATAAAGAAATAGCGCAATCGAAAATAGATATTACTGCTTATTTAAATAAAATGGCTATGAATGTGGACGAAACAAATGCCACTCAATTAACCGATGCAAAAGATTTATCTTCCGGTAAAACTATTTTTGAAACAAATTGTGTACTGTGTCATAATGCCAAAGGAGAAGGGAATATAGGGCCTAATCTAACAGACAACTATTGGATTTATGGGCCTGATGTGAGAAATATTTTCAAGATAATCAAATTTGGGACGGCGAATGGGATGCCAGAACATGCTTCTAAAATAAATCCAATTCAAATACAACAAGTTGCATCTTATGTTCTTTCGTTAGTGAATGCAGAAGGAAGAGAACCACAAGGAATCGAGTATAATAAGGACGGCCTAGCAATCCAATAGAAGCATTTTAGTATTTGAATTTAGGAACATCAAAGCACGACAAGGTCTCGAAAAATCAAGCGATTTTAACAAAGTAATCTGCGGAAAAACAAAATAATTCATGAGCGAAGAAGATGAAACTTTTAGAGACAGAATCGCCACAGTTAATGAAAAAGGTAAGCGCGTATGGGTATTTGCTAAAAAACCGAAAGGACCCTGGTACAACAAACGAAAAATAGTCAGCTATTTCCTACTTGTATTTCTTTTTGCTGCACCACATATTAAGATTAGTGGACAACAAATGCTTTTATTCAATTTAATTGAACGAAAATTTATCCTATTTGGAGTTGTATTTTGGCCACAAGATATGTTTTTGTTTGCGCTAACTTTAATCGTAGGGTTAATTTTTATTATATTATTTACGATTATTTATGGCCGTTTATTTTGTGGTTGGGTTTGTCCACAAACAATTTTTATGGAAATGCTATTCCGAAGAATCGAATATTGGATTGATGGAGATTGGACCTACCAAAAAAAATTAGTCGCATCGCCTTGGACATGGGAAAAAATAGTAAAAAGAATAGTAAAACATACTATTTTCTGGCTGATTTCCTTCTTGATTGCCAATACATTTTTGGCTTATATCATTGGATCGGATCATCTTTATCATATTCAAACCGACCCACTTGGAAAGCATTTTGGTGGATTAATCACAATTGCCTTGTTTACCACCGTATTTTATTTAGTTTTTGCTCGATTACGCGAACAAGTTTGTACTACAATTTGTCCATACGGCAGATTGCAGGGCGTATTATTGGATCATAATTCCATGGTTGTTGCATACGACTATAAACGTGGAGAAACAAGAGCAAAATTTAAAAAAGGAGAAGATCGCGCGGCTGCCGGAAAAGGAGATTGCATTGATTGTAATCAATGTGTGCATGTTTGTCCAACGGGAATTGATATTCGAAATGGCACGCAATTAGAATGTATTAATTGCACAGCTTGTATGGACGAGTGCGACCACATTATGGAATCTGTAGGGTTTGAGGAAGGATTAGTGCGACTTGTTTCTGAAAACGGTATAAAAAACAGAACACGATTCCAATGGACAAAGCGCGTAAAATCATATACATTTTTATTAATTGGAATGCTAGGCATTTTAACCATTTTATTAGCCACACGAAATGATTTTGAAACGTACATTATGCGGCAACGCGGCACAACATATCAAATCACAAACGATGGAACTGTGAGTAATATTTATGAGATAAATTTATTGAACAAGACCAAAGAAGAATATGAAGTAACGCTTAAACTCGAGGGAAATATTGGTACAATAGAAACAGCAGTGAAATCTATGAAACTCAAAAAAGAGGCGCAAATGAAAGAGCGCTTTGTGGTTAAAATACCTTACAATAAAGTGAAAGAAGACAAACACATTCTTACCATTAAAGTTTTCGGAAATGGTAAAGAAATTCAAACGGTGAAAACAAAATTCATCGGGCCAACATTATAAAAAAAAGAAAGAAAAAGCATGAATTGGGGAAAAGGAATAATTATCGCAATGGCACTTTTCATGGGATTTATCCTGTTTTTAGTAGTAAACATATTGCTTCAAACCGTTGATTTGGAAAGCGAAGATTACTACAAAAAAGAAATCAATTACGAAAAAGAAATCACGGCAATGAAAAATTTCAATGCCATAAACACTAGAATTATAGTTTTTTCCAACTCGGAATTCGTGGTGTTTCAATTACCAGAAAAAACGCAAATAACGGAGGTAGAAATTCGATTTTTTCGGCCAAACAATACCAAATTGGATAAACTTTTCCAAGTCGATGGAACTAAAACCTATTTGGTCCCCAAAAAAGTATTAGAGAAAGGTAATTATTCCATCCAACTTCATTTTAAACACAATAAGAAACCTTGTTTACAGAAAGAGAAAATAATCATATGATATGGAAACAGTATTAGCCCTAGGATTTATTTTAGGAATTACCTCCAACATACATTGCATTGGTATGTGTGGTCCTATTGCATTGGCTATTCCCGTAAAAAGAACTTCAAATTGGACGATTTTAAATGGCGTTTTACACTACAATTTTGGCAGAATTCTAAGCTATTCGTTTCTTGGATTGATTGTGGGAAGCATTGGGTTAACGATTCAAACATTGGGATTTTTACAAGGTTTAAGTATTGTTTCAGGTCTATTTTTAATTTTGTTTGCTTGGAAAAAATGGTATAAGTCAGCAATATTCTCCGAATTTCCTACTTTCGGTATCCACGTTTTCATTCGTAAAAATCTTGGGAAGGTAATTACTTCACAATCTCCATTCAAAATTGGGATTCTAGGTATATTAAATGGCCTTTTACCATGCGGAATGGTATACGCAGCGCTGCTAAATTCTGTTTTAGCTGGAAATCTAATTGGTAGCGCCTCTGCAATGATAGCCTTCGGAATTGGAACTTTACCAGCTATGATTGCAGTTGGATTTGCGGCAAATAGAATAGATGCTAAAATGCGCCAAAAGTTTTCCAAAATCGTTCCGTATATTTTGACTGCTATAGGTTTACTGGTAATACTGCGCGGAATGAACCTAGACATACCTTATTTAAGTCCAAAGGTTTCCGTCACCAAAACACGCGTTAGACAAACGCCAGTGGTAGAAATGAGTTGTTGCCACAAACCAGCAAAATAGAAATATTAGTTTGCGTTAGGGAGTGAAGAGAAAATCCTTTTACTTTATTTCAAAAGTAAAAGATTGCAACGAAAAGCCCGACCCGGAGGGAAACGTCCTTAAAAAAAGAATCTCAAAACACCAATTACCATAACGGAATAAGTGATAGATATCAATCGCTAGTATGATGGTAATCATATTTTTTTTAGTAGGATTTGAAAACCTTTGTGATAAGTGATTTTTTATCTTAAAAATTTGAAAATATGAAAACAAAAGAGTCGGTTTACACGCAACACGAAGAAAACACAGAATGGTCTAACAAATTAGATTTTTACAAGGATGAAGTACGAATATTAACTGGCCGTTTAAAAGAAATTGCTTCAAAAAACACATCCGCCGAAGCAATGGTGGAGACGGAAAGGTTTCAAAATCAATTGATGATACAAGAAAATGCAATTAATGAAATCTTTCATTTGATTAAAAACAATGAAAAAATATTGGAAAAAGAGGTGGATAAAAACCCTATTGCAGTAGACCATAGAAAAATAATTTACCATACCAAAGAAAAAGATATTATTGTGAGTTTCGAGAAAAATTTTAATCAATTGCGGTCGGATTTTAACCGATTTGCAGCAAAATGGATGTAAAAAAAACCTGTAAATAAAGCTAAAAAAGTGGTCACAATAGATCGCTTTTTTTTATGGCCTTTTACTGAACTTTTTTCTCTTTCTTAATTTCTGTCACACCTGTTTTGAGAAACAAATTTTAAATTTATCCAACTCCCCTATCTTGAAAAATTAGTGCGCCGCTAAGCAAATTTTACAACACTTTTACAAAGTAGAATTGGTTATAAATTAGTGTTCGTTTAAGTAACAAATTTGTATCTTCGCCAAAATTAATTCTATGCGCGTATATCTTGATAATGCTGCAACAACGCCAATAGCTCCGGAAGTTGTAGAAGCAATGCTTCCAATTTTAAAAGAAGGATTTGGAAACCCATCTTCGACACATTACTATGGCCGACAATCCAAAGCATGGATAGAAACATCCCGCAGAACGATTGCTAAACTGCTGAACTGTCAACCTTCCGAAATTATTTTCACCTCAGGTGGAACGGAAGCAGATAATATGGCGCTATTTTCCTCGGTGCATCAATTGGGTGTAACGCATATTATCACTTCTGAAATAGAACACCACGCTGTTGGTCATACTGCAGAGGCAATAGCTAAATCGGGTGCTGCAAAAATAAGTTACGTAAAAATTTCTAAAAGTGGTTTGGTCGATTTGGAAGATTTAGAACGCTTGCTTCAAACTGGCGAAAAAACGTTGGTTTCTTTAATGCACGCAAACAATGAAATCTCAACCTTGCTTCCATTAAAAACAGTTAGTGAAATGTGTCGAAAATACGATGCTTATTTTCATTCGGATACCGTTCAATCCATTGGTCATTATTTCTTGGATTTGAAAGCATTGGATATTGATTTTATTACGTGTGCTGCGCACAAATTTCATGGTCCTAAGGGCATCGGATTCTTGTATATTAATAAAAATAGAAAAGTAGACGCTTTTATTCACGGCGGATCTCAAGAACGCGGTTTGCGCGGCGGAACAGAAAATGTTACTGGTATAGTTGGTTTAGCAAAAGCAATGGAATTGGCCTACGAAGATTTGGAAGGGCATCAAGCACATGTGCAAGGATTAAAGTCATACATGATTGAGAAGTTAAGGGAAATAATTGAGGATGTTTCTTTTCATGGTGAAATTGTTCTTGAAAAATCGTTGTATACCGTTTTAAATGTCTGTTTTCCTAAGACTGAAAAAGCCGGCATGTTATTGTTTACTCTCGACCTTAAAGGTGTAGCAGTAAGCGGCGGTTCTGCCTGTACTTCTGGTGCTTCTAAAGGCTCGCACGTTTTGGAAGGAATTCACGCAGATATGACTCGTCCAAATGTGCGTTTTTCTTTCTCTAGATATACGACAAAAGCAGAAATTGATTTTGCGCTGGAACAAGTGAAAGTAGTTTTTGAAAAAATATTGGTGTAAATTACAGTATTGATTTTTTTCTATGATTTATTTTTTAATGATCTAAATTAATTAACTGATTATATAAATAGGTCTATAAAATAGATTGCTTTTTCTATCTTTAAGTGCTATGATTTTATTCCTTTTCCATTCTACTCGATTATAAAAAAAACTAATTTCATATATACTAATAGTATAAATATGTACGCTAAAGAATTTCAAGCAATTATAGAACATAGACGCTCCAACAGAACTTTTGATTCTGCTGTCGATGTTCCAGAGGATGCCATAAAAAACAGCTTGAAAAGAGCTATTCTTTCCCCAAACAGCAGTAATATGCAACTATGGGAATTTTATTGGATTCATTCGGAAGAAGAGAAACAAAAGTTTATTCCTTTGTGTTTGAATCAATCTGCAGCAAAAACGGCTAAAGAAATGGTTGTTTTCGTTACCAGAAAAGACCTTTGGAAAAAACGGGCAAAATGGAATATTGATCGGATTCGAGAAACTGCAACCGGCGAACCTACAAAACTGGAAAAAGGCGGACTAGATTATTATGGAAAAGTTATGCCTCTACTCTACCGAAATGATAGTGTTGGATTCCTTACTTTTATTCGTAGGACAATTTGTTTTTTCATGGGTCTTCGTAAACCATTCATGCGCTTTGGAGGCAAGGCAGATCAGCGCGTGACCGTTCATAAATCCTGCGCACTTGCAGCACAAACGTTTATGTTATCTATCGCTGCGGAAGGTTTTGATTCGTGTCCAATGGAAGGGTTTGATCAGAAAAGAGTGAAAAAAGCGCTAAATTTGCCGCACGGTGCAGAAATCAATATGATTATATCGGTTGGAAAAGGAACACAAGAAGGAATTTGGGGGCCGAGATTCAGAGTGCCTTTCGAAGAAGTAGTTTTTGTAAAATAATTTATTTCAAACTACCTATTAAATGGAAAACGATCGAAAACACATACTTTTACTTAGTTCCTGGTATCCAAATAGATTTGCACCATTTCTTGGTAATTTTGTGCAACGACAGGCTGAAATTCTGGCAAAAGATTTCAAGGTAACTGTTTTATATGTTGTGGCAGATTCTACAATTTCAGTGCGAGAATGGAATATTACCGAACGAGAAAATCTAACGGAAAAAATAATTTACCACCCAAAGGGAACGCATTTCTTTTCGCGAAAAAAAGAACGGGATGCTGCTTTTTTAGAGGGTTTACAATCCATTGAAAATGTTGACCTGATTCATGGCCATGTATTATTGCCAAATTGCTATTTATTTCTTCGAGCAAAAAACAAGTTCAATTGTCCACTAATAATTACGGAACATGGCTCGTATTTCCGAAAGGAAAAAAGAAAAAAATGGGATTTGAAAGAGAAATTCTTACTGAAACTAGTTCGTAAAAATATAGACCAATTGGTCGCAGTTTCTGAAATTCTCCGACAAGATTTACAGGTTTATTTCAATACGGAAGAAATTATCATTATCCCAAACCCAACAAATACTGCACTTTTTTTTCCAGTTGAAAAGAGTAAAAAAGAAACTTTTGAATTCCTACATATTTCTACTCTCGACACTTCTGTGAAAAATCCGGTTGGAATACTTGATGCTATTGAATTGTTGTACGATAAGGGGTATACGAACTATAGATTTACAATTATCAGCGATGAATCTTCTCTAGAATTACAAAAAATAGCAAAAGAAAAGGGAATTGAACAGTTGGTGAGTTTCGTTGGACCTTTACATCAGAAAGATTTAGTTTCATATTACCAAAAGAGTGATGCTTTTGTTCTTTTTTCAGACTATGAAACTTTTTCAATTGTTCTGACAGAAGCATGGGCTTGCGGAATTCCGACAATTACAACACCAGTGGGAATTGCACAACGTATGCCCGAATATCTTGGAATAGAGGTAAAACAAAAAGACAGTCTTGGATTAGCTATCGCATTAGAAAAATTGTTGAATGGTATGGAATTCAATTCCAATTTGATTCGGGAATACGCCACTCAATTTTCTGACGAAACCGTGCTACAGCAATTAAAAAATCTTTACCAAAAATTCAATGGATAAAACGAGCGTTCATGCTTCGGTTGTGCAGGAAGTTACTCGGCGAATGATCCAGTTGAACGAACTCCTGCAGGATGCATTCGATGCCACTGCAAACGAATCGAAAAGCTCTGCTGGCGACAAACACGAAACGAGCCGTGCAATGGCACAATTAGAGCAGGAAAAAATTGGAGGACAGCTAATTGAAATGACGAAACTTCATGCTATTTTGCAACGCATAGATCCAACATTTGTTTCCGATAGTATTCAGCTGGGAAGCTTGGTTGAAACAAGTAGTGGATGGTTTTATCTTTCCGTTGGAATTGGTATTTTAAATAGTAGTGGAAATACCCTTTTTTGCATCACTCCCAATGCTCCCGTCGGAAAGTTATTAGTGGGAAAAAAAGTGCAGGATTCCATCGAATTCAATGGAAAACCTACACGAATAATTCAACTTCTATAAAATCAACGAATCAATTGGACAAATCCATGTCCATTAAACAATTCGCCTTGAACTCCTTTTGCATTGAAAATATAAAAATAGACGCCATCATCTGCTGGAATTCCAGAATTACTTTCTCCGTTCCAAGAAGCATTAATTGCTGAACTGGTATACATCAAAAGTCCCCAACGATTCAATATTTGCAGATCCAATTCCACAATGTTTTCCAGTTTAAATACATACACATCATTGATTCCATCGTTGTTTGGTGTGAAAACATTTGCTGTTTCCAGTGAAACCGGCAAAGGAATAATCGGATCGATGGGGTCAACTGGATCAATCGGTGGACTCGTGACTGTAATTGTGACAAAAGCAGTATCGGAGCATTCACCATTTACAGCTATAACCATTGCTGTGTAGACTCCAGCTGTTGTGTAAACCTGTGTTTGATTTGTCAAGTTAGAATCTAAAAATGAGGTTCCATTTCCAAAATCCCATTCGTAAAGATTTGCATTTTGACTGGTACTTTGAAATCCAACAGTTAATGGATAATTACCGGATAAAGGAGCAGCACTTAAGGTAATGCTTGGCGGGTTATTTGGCAAAACCTCAACCGAATCATAGCGGAAACATCCATTCGATTCAATAGACAAATAATACCAACCAATAGATAAATTATCCCAAACAGAAGCGTTTATAAAATTCGTACTATTTGGACCTGGTCCTGTCCAATTATAAAATGGAGGAACTTGAAATGTGCCACTTGTAAGCACGGAAACATAGCCATTATTTTGGTTGCATTCTGTGTTTCCAATTAAAATATCATTGATGTTCCAGTTCATTGGCGTAATTTCAACATTCACATTATCGCTTGCTGTGCAACCATTCAAGGATGTTCCTGTCAATGTATACGTTCCAGCAGTAAGTGGCGTAATTTGAGGGGTTGTTTGTCCTGAACTCCAAGAATAAGAAGAAATTGGCACATTTGCAGACCCAAGTAAATTTTCAGATTCATTCGCACAAAACAAAATATCCGCACCAGCATTGATTTGTATAGTATCGTAAGAAACAGTGATACTGTCGGTTGCAATACAAATAGCTGCAAAATAAATATCATCAATAGCGAAATCATTTCCAGAATTAACGGTACTTTGATTTACAATGGATAAAACTGCCTGTGTAGCGCCTAAGGAATTCCAGTTGCCGCTGTTTTCAATCCAGCTGCAAGCGGTAGTTGGTGTTGGAACAATAGAAGATATTGGAACGTTATTTATAAATAGCTGCAAATTAGAAACTTGTGGCGAATTCAAAACATTCATTTCCCAAAAGGAAAACAAATAATTTGTATTTGGAGTGACCGAAATTGTTTGTGTCCAAACGTTTGTGCTCGCAATAGATGCGCCATTTGCAACAAGCATATTTCCAGTTCCTGTTGTATGGTCTGCACAATTAATAAAATTAATGTGTGTCAAAGAAGGAGAAGTTGCAATAGCAAATTGGCCTTGACTCGACAATAAGCCAAACGCTCCGCCTGTTCCTGGAAAATAAGCAGAGGTAAAATTATTAGATGCAGCGGTTGTTCCACCTTGAAAATTGCCGTTCAACACTAAATTTTGACCAAGAATACCAGCTGTTACTGCATACGTTCCATTTGCTGAGACAACCGTTGAAGTTTGAAAACTTCCATTCGTCCAGTTGTAGTAATCATATCCTGGAGCTACTGAAAGGGTCAAAGATTGACCAACGCACAATACAGTATCGTTTCCAAGATCAATAATAGGCTCTGTGCCATTGCATTGGGATTTAACGGTTGAATTTAAGAGTAGTAACGTTAAAAATACAAGATAATTTTTCATTTTTTTATTCTGTGTAAGTGTTATATTTTTTAAAATTCTTTTTAACTTTTTAATAGACTCTATTTTTAATTTTATAGTTGTCTCAGGATGGATATTAAATTAAATCGAAGAAACTTTGAACGCCTATTTGCCTTTCAACAGTGAAACCCTCGGCATATTTCGTTCCAATGGTTCTTCCTAATATTTGCATCTTCCCTTTCAAAACATCAAAAAATTCCTCTCCTGAGATTGGCGTTTGTGGCTCGGTTGAATTTGGGTCGAAAAATTGCGTTTTATAAGCATTAATGCATTCAAACTTTCGCTCTATAAAGTTAGTTACATCTACTAAAAAATCTGGCTCAATATAGCGATCTTGAATATAATGATAAACCGCAGCCGGACGAAAAGGTTTTTGTGAAAGTCCTTCCCAAGTTGTTTCTATTTTTATTAATCCTGCTAAAAAGCAAGCTTCAGAAACCAGTTTGGATGCGCGTCCGTGATCTGGATGCCGATCTTCGTATGCGTTTGCCAAAACGATAGTTGGCTGAAAACGGCGGATTTGCTCAATTATCAATCGTTTATTACTCTCGGATAAGTCAAAAAATCCATCGGGCATTTTCAAATTTGTTCGAAAAGATATGCCCATTATTTTGGAAGCTGCTTTAGCTTCTTCAAAACGCGTTTCAATCGTTCCGCGGGAACCTAATTCTCCTTGCGTCAAATCAACAATTGCAACAGTTTTACCATCGGCAATGTGTTTCATTATAGTTCCAGAAGCTGATAACTCAATATCATCTGGATGTGCTGCGAATGCTAAAATATCTACTTTTTCAAGATTCATATCTTCGGAATTAAACCATTCAAGTTAAATTTTAATTACTCTTTTTCTTTACAAGGAATTTTTTTACTATTTCATACGCTAATAATATTACTCCAAAAACAACCAACCAATACAAGGTTGTTGTCCAGAAGGAAACAGTGTTAGAAACTGTTTTGGTTTCCAACATTTGCTTTGTGAAATTGGATGAAAAATAAAGAAATACTGCATACGGAAGAAGAACCTTGAACACGAGGTAATCAAAAAATATTCTCGACCAACTTTTTGATTTATACGTTTCTAAATACAACCTATTTCTATCCGAAGCAAGAATAGTAAGCATAATGAATGCAATTACAGCAACGATAATTCCAGAAGGAATTGAACCTAAACCGTCTCCTTGCGCGTAGGAATGTAAACCAACCAAGTAGAAATTTACTCCAAAGAATGTAAATAGTATTGCGGAATACCCCCACAAACTTAGCGTATTGAATAAAAATTTACTCTGCAATGCTGGAATGTAACGGACGTGCAATATCACCGCATAAACTAAAACAGAAACTAGCGCCCAAGTTTCTTTGGGATCCCATCCCCAGTATCTTCCCCACGATTCATTCGCCCAAATTCCGCCAAGAAAAGTGCCAATTGTCAGCATAAATAAACCAACCGTGATCGTCATTTCTGAGACATACGTTAATTCGTTAATATTCAGTGTGACTAATTTTCCATTCTTTTTATTTCGGAAAATGAAAAGATTCAGATTCAGTAAACCAAGGATTGCTCCTAAGCCCAGAAATCCATAGCTACCTGTAATAATTGCAACGTGAATCATTAACCAATACGATTTCAAAACTGGTTGCAATGGTGTTACTTCAGGATCTAAAAGATTCAATTCCGTTACAAAAATCATCAATGCTGCTAGAATTGCTGTTCCAGCCAAAATAACCGGGTTTTTTCGTGTAAAGGCAAATCCAGCAATCATGGTTACCCAAGCAATAAAAATAACAGCTTCGTAGCCATTACTCCATGGTGCGTGACCAGAAATAAACCAACGAAATCCAAGTCCGATTCCATGGTATACAAACGCAACAATCATCAATGCTGTAAATATTTTCGTTGTTATTGCAAAAACTTTAAGCACTAATGGCGATGGTTTTACAAAAATCTTGACGAAGAAAATAACCAATAAGATGAATCCGAGAAATAAATACATGCGGTAGGAATTCTTGAAAATGCTCATTTTATTGTAGCTTATTTCCACACCTACAGCAGTTTCGGAAGGAACAATAGTTGCAGCTATGTCGCGTTGCATCTTTTTAAGGGTGACAAGTGCGGCGTTTGCTTTGGTGTAATCGTTTGAATTTGATGCAATGAACAATTCCTTAAAATAATTCAATGTGGTAAAAAATGCGATAGAATCCGACTGGTAAACTCTCTCGTCAATTGGATTATACCATGTATTTGTAGAATCTTTTTTCAATGGAATTAAACGCATATAACTCCAAGATGTAAAACTTTGAATTACTTGGTATCGATCCACTAATTTAATTAGATTTTTATCAAATTCATTGCGCTTAGATTCTAGTTTTTGGTGCGCCAATTCATGTTCTCTGGCTAATTTGAATTCATTTTTTTCATTGAGTAAATCACCTATCGAAGCATAATTTTCGCTAATACCTAAACTTTCTTTCAAGTTGGAAGAAACGTAAACAATTTTTTGATCATACCAATAATCTGGATACATGTGCATGCTTACAATTGTTTGCACAGCGTTGTAATCTTTAAATTTATCTGCTCGGTGAATCTTTCTTAACAAAGTAACACCTAAGGTATGCATCGGCACAATTCTTCCTTCAAAATCCTGAACCAATAAGGATGCGATTTCATCGGAATGTTCTTTGGACATGATACCAAAAACAGGTTTTCCTCTTGGAGGAGTTGCTGATTGCTGGGTTTGATCAGATGTAGAATTTGTTGCATGGTCATGCCCTTCATGGGATTCCTGCGCTTGACCAAATCCAGAGATTCCGAATGTAAAAACAAGAATTAGAATTTTCAACAACTGATCTCTTTTCTCCCGTGACTTGCGTAACTTTTCATTTAATTCTCTAAATCTGCCAACTGGAGCAAATAAGGAAAGTAGCATTCCGATCGACATCAACAAATATCCGAAATACGTAATATTTGTTCCCCACCAATCGTGATTCACGCTCAATCTCGTGCCTTTTTCATCTGGATCGTAGCTGGATTGGAAAAATCTAAATCCACCATAATCCATTACATTATTCATGAAAATTCGTTGGTTTCGTGTGTATTTATTTTTTTCATCAATTATGGAAACTTCACTTGCAAAAGAAGAAGGAGCTTGCGTACCTGGGTATCTATCCAATTGAAAATCCTTACAAGCGATGTAAAAAGGCACATCTATTTTAGCGGAACCATATTCCATTTCATAAATTAATCCACCAAGTGAAAAAACTTCATGCTCTGGAATCGCACCCATTCCACCTTCCAGCTGAATGATTTTGGATTCTTTGCCATCCGTAACCCTTACTGTCAAATAATCCGAACCTTCTTTTTTCTTCCCAGATGATATCAACATCTTTTTAGCGTGATTAATTATTTTCTTAAACACAATTTGTTGTCCGCCAACTTGGTACAATGTTGTAGTTTGAAAAGGCACAAGCGAATCTGCTGGAATCACAACATACAAGGAATCTGCAATTTCTTTTCCACTTTGGCGTGCAGCTTGCATTTGAGACATTGGCAAATAGCGCATTTGTTGTTGGGATCGTACCATGATTTTTGAACCTTTCTGAATCAATTCGATTCCAGGCATCGCATCTTTTTTCTCAAAAGAAATTGCTACATCTCCCGATAACATGAATCCTCCTTTTGTTAAAAAATTTGATTTCATTCCATCCGTTATAATTTCCAACGCAAGGCCTTGAATGGAGTCATTAATAACCAAAGAATCAATCATTTTCTTTTGAAAATTGACGTATTCAATTTTTATCGGAGTTTTATGTTTCGGAAAATCTACATTGATTGAAAAATCATTATCGGTAATTTCCGACATAAATAATTTTTCACTATAGCTGTATTGTATTTTCCCATCGTTTACACGAAACCAAATGTGCGGGTCAGAAGAGTATATATAATTTGATTTTTCTCCTTCTCGAATCATCATTAAACCTTCAAAACTTATGTATCGCGTTACACCAGCCCCAATTAAAATAATAATAAAAGAAAGGTGAAAAAACAGCGTTGCAATCTTTTCACGTCTCAACATATTGTAACGAAAGATATTTGCAATAAGATTTAAGCCCAAATAGACTAATAAAAGTTCGAACCAAAGTGCGTTATAAATAATGATTTTAGCAGTTTGAATATCGAACGCGGACTCGAAAAAAGTGGCTGCAGCAATCGCAACTAAGAAAACAACCATTCCCGCTGCCATCATGCGCATTGAAAAAAAAGCCCTTGCAAAATTCTCCATCTTTTTATTCTTAAAATTTAAGGTGTAAAAGTACGCAATGAAAGGATGAAATGGAAGGGAAAAACAAAATTAAATGCATTAATATAACATGTAACAAAATCAGTTGAAAGTGCTTGTATTCCATTTTTAATTCAGACGCATCAAAATCAGTGACTAATTAAAGAAAGTACTAGATTCTGCAGAGGTATTAAAACCATTCATTGAAGAACTATATCCGTTCATTGAGATAAATTCCCACCAACGAAAAGATGAATTAATTTCATATAAAAGTTTCCTCAAATTCAAAAAATAACGAAAATGATAAAAACACCAACTTCAAAGAATTTTCGCAAAGTTGTTCCACTTATTTTAGTGGTTTTAGCCGCTTTATTTTTTTTGAATTCCTGCAAAAAGCATAACAACAAAAGATTCGTTCAGTATTCAAATACAACTAAAATCAATTTTAATTGTGAAACAAGATGTATTGACTTTAGCGCTAAATATTATCGGATTGGTTTGCGATTAATTCAACTAAATAACCACTCTTACTTAATTAAGCAATTCATAATCAATGTATAATTTAATAAAAAAGGTATGACTTTAACAACAAAAAAAGAAGTGTTTTTCCCTTCAGCAAACATTTTGGTAAATGATTTTTACTTGAACAGTGTTTTCAAGTGTGATGGAACAAATATGGGCGTTTTTTATTCCAATCAGTCCTTCTCGAGAATGCAAGAAACACCAATAGAATTCACAATTAAAATTGAATTAACGAAAAACAAGCCTCAAGTTTCTTGCGGTAAACCAACAAAAAAAGTTGCGGAACAAAATTTTAAAAGTAAGGAATTTCAAATAGGAAGCATTTATTGGATAAATCGCGCTTCCGTATGCTGTTAATGATCAGAAAATTTTGTCTAAATATTAGAAAGAATACGATGCATTTAATCAGTGAAAAATGAAATCACTTAACCAAAATGCAGTCAAAAAATAGGGGTTAAATAATCTTTAATCGCTTGAATACCAGTAACAATTTAATTATTTAAAAAAAGAAAACATGAGCTTATTATTAAAAAGAAATGGGTTTTTCCCAGCTACTAATTTATTAGTTGACGATTTATTAATGAATGATTTATTACCATTCGAAAGTCGCAGTTTATTACCAACTTCCAACTCTTTACCATCGGTAAATATTGAGGAAACAGAAAAGAATTTTAAAATTCAACTTGCTGCTCCTGGATTAAAGAAGGAAGAAATTAATATTGAACTAGTAAATAATGTACTTACTATTTCTTCCGAAAAACAAAAGGAAAAAGAAGAAAAAGAGGATTCTGGAAATTATTACAGAAAAGAATTTAATTACCAATCTTTTTCTCGCTCCTTTACGTTGCCGGAAAATGCAAATGAAAACAAAATAGAAGCCACTTACAAAGATGGTATCTTGCATGTTGACGTTGCAAAAAAACAGATAAGCTATCCTAAATCGGTTAAAAATATTTCAATTAAATAAGCCGAGTAGCTCCTTCTGTAATTAGAAAGAGACTGTTTTTAGGCAGTCTCTTTTTTAGTTTAAAATAAATATGATGGTGTATTCGATTGAAACTAGTATTCACCTATCGAAAGCAAAACCAATGTACATGCGTTTTCAAATGCAATGGAATTCGCCGCTAAAAGTGCTACGAACTCAGAATTTTCTGTTCCTGGATTGAATACAATTCTTCTTGGTTTTAAAGCAATAATTTCGGTATAAAAAGCAACTTGTAATTTTGGATTTACATACATTGTTACTGTATCAATCTCCCACTTAGGGTTCCATTCTGTTGCAATTTCCGTATCGCCAACGCTTCCATTTCGTAAACCAAAAGCAACAACGGAATAGCCGTAATTCCTTAAACTATGTATTGCTTTGAAGGAATAACGATCCGGATTTGTGCTTGCACCAATAACGAGCGTTTTTTTCATTTCAGAGCAATTTTGAATTACAAAAACTTACAGCGTTGCTATAAAAGCGTCCACATTACGTTTAATCCTTCCTTCTATGTCGCTTGTGTCCGATTTTTCAAATATATCACCCGTAATCATTTCGTACAATTCAATGTAACGATCTGTAACCGTTTGTACAAATTCATCTGGCATAATTGGCATGATTTGACCTTCTAAACCTTGAAAATTATTTTCAATCAGCCATTGGCGCACAAATTCTTTCGACAATTGCTTTTGCGGTTCGTTTCTATCTTGACGTTCCTGATACCCTTCTGAATAAAAATAACGGGAAGAATCTGGCGTATGAATTTCATCTATTAATAAAACCTCGCCATTACGAATTCCAAATTCGTATTTTGTATCTACCAAAATCAATCCTCTTGCGGCGGCCATTTCTGTTCCTCGTTGAAACAAAGCACGTGTGTATTTTTCCATTTGAAGGTAAATTTCTTCCGGAACAATTCCTTTCGATAAAATTTCCTCATGAGAAATATCCTCGTCGTGTCCTTCCTCCGCTTTGGATGCAGGTGTGATAATTGGTTCGGGAAATTTATCGTTTTCCTTCATTCCTTCCGGCAAAACACAACCGCATAATTCCCGCTTTCCTGCTTTATATTCGCGCGCCGAATGTCCAGCCAAATAACCGCGAATAACCATTTCAACACGCACTGGTTCGCACGCCAAACCAACTGCAACACTCGGGTCTGGAGTTCCAACCAACCAATTTGGTACAATATCTCGGGTTGCATTTAAAAACAAGGTTGCAACTTGATTCAAGACTTGTCCTTTGAAGGGAATTCCTTTCGGTAAAACATGGTCAAAAGCCGAAATTCTATCCGATGCTACCATGACAAGAATTCCATTTTCCAAGGTGTATACATCGCGAACTTTTCCTTTGTAAACAGCTGTTTGTCCTGGAAAATTGAAATCTGTTTTAATAATTGCGTTGCTCATTCTGTTGCTTGTTTTATGAATTTTTCCCTTCCTTCGAAAGGAATTATTGGTTTTTTTTGTTTTTTTCCTCTTCTACCTTCTCAAATGCTTCGATTATCTTTTTTACCAAACTGTGTCGGATTACATCATTTTGACCAAGTCGAACGACTCCGATTTCCGAAACATCTTTTAAAACATCCAAAGCATAAGATAATCCAGATCTTTGACGATTCGGTAAATCTACTTGCGACATATCACCAGTAATGACAAATTTTGCTGTCATGCCCATGCGCGTCAAAAACATTTTCATTTGCATAGAAGTGGTATTTTGTGCTTCGTCTAATATTACAAACGCTTTATCCAAAGTTCTACCGCGCATGAAAGCCAATGGCGCAATTTCAATGATGCCAAATTCAATCATGTCTGCAAGTTTTTCGGGAGGAATCATGTCGCGCAATGCATCGTACAAAGGCATTAAATAAGGATCTAGTTTTTCTTTTAAATCACCTGGTAAAAAACCAAGATTTTCTCCTGCTTCCACCGCTGGACGTGTTAACACAATTCGTTTCACTTCCTTCGCTTTGAGCGCTCGAACTGCTAAAGCTACGGCGGTATATGTTTTTCCTGTTCCGGCTGGACCAACGGCAAAAACCATGTCTTTTTCGGTAACTTCCTGTACTAGTTTTTTTTGGTTGACTGTTCGCGCAGTAATTTTTGCACCGCCATTTCCATGCACAAGAATTTCTGATCCATCTACATCGGAAATCATTTTTAATCCTTCAGCAGACATCAAGTTATCAATGTTGTTTTCTGAAACGGCGTTGTATTTGTGAAAATGCAACAAAATAAGATTGAATTTTTTCTCGAATGCTTTCATCTCCGCTTCATCACCGGCAATATTTAAAACATTTCCACGAGCCGTAATTCGAAGTTTCGGAAAGAAACTTTTAATATGCTTTAATTTAGCGTTGTTTACACCAAACAATTCAACAGGGTTTATCCCTTTGATCTCAATATTTTTCTCTTGCAATTCGTTAATTTCTTGAACGATTATCGAGATTTATCTCGAATAACCTTATTTTTGATCAAAATTAGGAAATAAATTGGCTCAACCATCGACTGATAGAAAGGATATGCAAATAATTACACTTACGACCGATATGGGCGTTCGAGATCATTACGTTGCGGCGATAAAAGGAGCTATTTATCGACTAACACCAAACGCTCGAATCGTTGATGTTTCGCATACTGTAAAACCTTTTGATATTGCAGAAGCAGCGTATTATTTAGCTTCCTGTTTTGAAGATTTTCCGGAAGGAACAGTTCACGTTGTAGGCGTAGATAGTGAACCGATGATTAATTTTAGCGGATCTGAAGGTTCCTTTCCTTCCGTTTTAGTTTACAAAGGACATTATTTTGTATCGAACGACAATGGTTTTTTTGGCGCTTTTTTACAAGATGAACAACCAGATTCATTTTATAGAATCGACGATGTATTATCACGGCAGGATTTATTTAAATTTCCAACAAAAAACATGCTCGTTCCAGCTGCATGCAGGCTTTTGAATGGCGAAGCGGTTGATTCTTTCGCCTCCGTTTTTCCTACTTATAAAAAGGCGTTTGCGTTAACTGCGGTGATTGAAACGAATTTAATTAAAGGAAATGTAATTCACATTGATAATTATGGAAACCTCATTACCAATGTACACCAGACTTTATTCGATCGATTTGGAAAGGACACGCCATTTACAATTTATTACAGAAACCGCGATTACCACATCGATGAGATTTCACCCACCTACAATGCCGTTCCTAGCGGAGAAAAAATTGCACTTTTCAATAGCAACGGGCAATTAGAAATTGCAATCAACCGCGGTGCGAATTTGAGCAATGGCGGTGCTGAAAAATTATTTGGCGTGCGTATTGGCGATATTATTCGCATCGAATTTACGCCGCGCGGATCTCGAAATACGCTAGAATCTCTTTTCTAATGGTAATTCGAATTGTGAAACTCCATTTTCAGGAAGATAAAATCCAGGAATTTCTTTCTTTTTTCGATACAATAAAATACGATGTTGCCAATTTTGAGGGGTGTCATGGCATGAAATTATTGCAAGATTTGCACCAACCTAACATTGTGTTTACTTACAGCCATTGGAGCGGTGAGGAAGCACTTGAAAATTATCGAACTTCTGAAACATTTACTCAGATTTGGTTAATAATAAAGCCCTGGTTCGCTGAAAGAGCTGAAGCTTGGAGCGCAGCGGAGTATTTCAATGGCTTCAAAATCAATTCTTAAGAAAAAGAGGCTGGTTTAAATTGCTTAAAAAGCATTTATTTTAAAAAATAGATTGCGTTATAAAATATTATAATATCTTTACCTAACGTAAAATTAATATCAAGAGTAATGAGTAAAGGTGTTGTAAAATTCTTTAATGAAACCAAAGGATTCGGTTTTATTATCGATTCAGAATCAAGTAAAGAGTATTTTGTGCATGTTTCTGGTCTTATTGACAAAATCAAAGAAAACGACGAAGTAGAATTTGAGCTTGAAGAAGGCAAAAAAGGATTGAATGCAATGAATGTGAAATTAGCTTAACTAATAATATTTCATTAATTAATTCTTAAAAGTCTCGTTGATTCGTCAGCGAGACTTTTTTGTTTATTCTCCTCCCTATTTCTGATAGAATTTTGAGTTTCAATTCCACCGTTGCCTAAATAATCATGCAGCTTATGGAAATACTTATGAAAGATTCAAAAGGAAATCTTAATTTTGAATACTGAAAAACTAAAAAACAAACATGAGAGCACTTTATTTCAAAGAAATAAAAAGTTTCCTAAGTTCAATAATTGGATATATTTTTATATTAATTTACCTGATAGCATCCGGATTATTTCACTGGATAATTTCCTATAACACCAATCTTTTAGAAGGAGCAGAAGCAGATTTAATTCCGTTTTTCAACCTTTCACCTGTAATTTTCCTTGTTCTTATACCTGCAATTACGATGCGTTCTATTGCAGATGAAAGAAGAACTGGAACAATCGAATTATTGTTTACGCGTCCAATATCGGATTTAAAAATTCTTTTAGCGAAATACTTTGCTGGTGTGACTTTGATGGTAATCGCTTTGTTACCAACGTTGATTTATTATATTTCCATGTATTTCCTCGGTAATCCAGTTGGTGTAATTGACGGTGGTGCAACTTTCACCTCCTACATTGGGCTGATTCTGCTTGGTTCAGCATTTGTAGCAATTGGAATTTTTGCTTCTTCCTTAACGAGCAGTCAAATTGTTGCTTTTATTGTTGCGATGTTTTTATGCTGGTTTTTTTACGATGGTTTAAAACTAATTGGCTCGTTTAACCTGATGGGGAAATTTGATTACATAATTCAATATTCGAGTTTAGCATTCCACTTTGATGCAATCAAAAGAGGCGTTATAGATACAAGTGATTTGGTTTACTTCTTCTCCATAATTGGACTCTTTATTTTTGCCGCCTTAACCGTTATTAAAACATTAAAAAAATAAGACATGGCGGAAAAGAAAAAATTCTCAAAAGGCATCTTCAACTGGTCATTTTTCGCTATTGCAATTGTCGCAGTGATTTTACTCAATATCATCAGTTCCTTCCTATACAAAAGAATTGATATGACGGAAGATAAGCGCTATTCATTATCAGCTGGAACGATTGATTTTTTAGAAAATCCGGATAATTTTCAAAATCGACTTAGCCTAAAAATTTATTTCGACGGAAAACTTCCTGCAGAGCTAAAGCATTTTAGAAATGCTATCGAAGATAAGCTGAAGGAATTCAAACAATATGCAGGTGATCGTATAGAATACCAGTTTATTGATCCGAATGTTGGTTCTGAAAATGAACAACAAGCACTTTTTGAATCGCTCTACGGAAAAGGAAAAGGAATTCTTCCGATGGATATTGTTTATATGAAAGATGGTTCGCAAAGTCAAATGATGGTTTGGCCTGGCGCAGTAATAGATTATGGCGGATCAACTGTAAATACAATTCAATTTTTACCTGGTACAACACCCGGAAAACCATACGATTTAAATGGCATTACAGAAATGATTGAAAATTCCATAAATAATATGGAATACATGCTCATCAGTTCATTGCGCCGTGCAACTCAAAAATCAAAACCGCGGGTTGGTTTTCTGCAAGGTCATGGAGAACTAACTTTTGCACAAACACAACGCGCACGTTCACTCATCGCTCCATATTATGCTATTGCTGATGTTGCAATTAACGATTCTCTTGCCGCATTAGAAAATATTGACGGATTGATAATTGCCCGACCAACGCAAAAATTTAGTGATCGGGAACTGTATATTATTGACCAATTTGTTATGCGTGGTGGAAGATTAATGTGTTTTCTTGACGCTTTAAATTTAGACGAAGATTCCTTGAATAAAAATGGAATGACGCATACTACGCGCAATGAAACAGGATTAGAGCGCATGTTGTTTGACTATGGTTTAAAATTGAATGATAATTATGTTGTTGATGCTCGATGCGCACCGAAACCAGTTCCATTTGCAAAACAATCTATGATTCCATGGTTTTTCCACGTATTGGCATCACCAACAAAACATCCGATTTCTAGAAATCTTGAACCAGTTTCCTTAAAATATGCCAGCGAAATTCAATTCGTTGGAAATAGCACGAATACGTTGACCCCAGTTTTAACCTCATCCGCTAATTCAAATGTCACAGGTTTGGCGCCAATGGTAAATTTAGGAATGCCTTTGAATTATGGCAAAAACCCAGAATTAATTGGTAATCCAACCGCGGAAGTTAATAAGAGATGTCTTGCAGGTTTAGCGGAAGGGAAATTTAAATCCTATTTTAAAAATAGGATCGTAGAAGAATTTGCAAATAATCCTGTTGCTAAATACAAAGATCAAAGTACAAAAGAAGGAAAAGTTCTATTGATTGGAAACGGCAGATTTATAGCTAATTCTTACGATTCGATGCAAGCAAAAAATGGTATTGATTTTATGTATCGACCAACTGAATTCAATGATTTAAGAATGGATGCGGAATTGGCACAAGTCGGCGTTCCACTCTATTTTGGTAACCAGGAATTTTTCCAAAATCTTGCGGATTACATGTTGGGTGACCATTCCGTAATTGATATTCGAAGCAGACAAATCGATATTCATGCAATAGACAAAGAAAAAATCAAATCAGATGCTACGTTTTATAAAATTATAAACCTACTCCTTCCGGTAGTTTTAGTTTTGCTTTTTGCACTTGTGATGAGTTATATCCGCAAACGAAAATACGTCCAAAAATAACACCATGAAGAAACTGATAATTTTAATTATTGCCCTTGCTACGCTAGGTATTCTTGGCTGGTATACGATTACTCTTATGGAAAATAAGGGCAAATCAGATACGGAGCTCATTGAGTTTTCAATTGCAGATACAAGTGCGGTAGATAAAATTATTGTTACCGATGCCTTTTCCAATAAAATAGAAATTATTAGAGAAGGAAATCGTTGGACAGACATTGGTGGAGCTTGCATTATGCAAGAAAATGCCAACTTTATGCTGGAAGCTTTCAAGAATATTGAATTCAAAGGTTATTTGCCGGATAATGCGCAAAAACAATTTACGAAAGTCATGACTACGCAGCACACAAAAGTAGAGATTTTTCAAAATGGGGATTGGGTAAAAACATGGTATATCGGTCCACCATCAGCCGATCATTACGGACAAATAATGTTGCTAGATTCCGATGCGTCAGGGAAAAGCGATATTCCGGTGATGATGAAAATAAAAGGAATGCAGGGGATTATTGAACCACGCTTCTTTGCAGACAAGCGTAAATGGATGTGTACCAATATTTTTGCAGTTCCACTAGATCGTATTTCCCGCGTGGAAGTTAAAAATTACGAAGCACCAAAACACAGCTTTACTGTTACAAAAAAAGGTTCGAAATTAGATGTTTATCAACAAGGAAGGAAATTACAAAAAGTGGATACCGCAATGATTTTTAGATACTTGCACAACTATAAGAAAATTCACTTCGATCTTGCAAATTTTGAATTATCCGAAAAGCAAATCGACAGTATGAAACACACAACACCATTTATCGTTCTCACGGTGACGGAAACAGATAAAAAACAAACAAAATTACGTATGTTTCGCATCAAAACAGATGATTTCCAAGTCAATGAATTTGGAGATGTTGTAAGTGTTGATATGAATAAATTCTGGTGCGAATTGCCAAATGGTGAGATGGTAAAATGCCAATATTTCGTCTTTAATCCAATCCTTTTAGGACATATATATTTCCCTCTTCTATTGGGTGAAAAAGTGAAAAATTAGGTCCAAAGTGCAAAATATCCTTCAAAGTAATTGAAAGCACGGAACGGCTGCAAGAAATGAAGATTATTTTTTATGATTCTCATGGAATTGTTAATAAAAAGTGTAAAAAAAGAATCGTAGTATAGGAAGAATTTATCGTTAGTTCGTTAGATTTGGAATAAATTACTTGCGATGAATTTTATTATATCAAGCACCACCTTACTTAAACATTTACAAAGTATTTCTGGCGTTTTAAGCACGAGTAACTCGCTGCCAATCTTAGATAACTTTCTGTTTGAAATAGTGGACGGCCAACTTACCGTTTCCGCTTCTGACTTGGAAACTACCATGCGCACGACGCTGGAAATCGAAGCAAACGAAACAGGTAAAATAGCTATTCCTGCAAAAATACTTTTGGATGTGCTGAAAAATTTACCGGATCAGCCGT
>CANJSS010000019.1 GCA_947476955.1 Flavobacteriales bacterium | reverse complement strand
GTATCTGCTCCAAATTTCTCTACCAATTCATCAGGCGTTTGCACGTTGAATTTAGATTTCGACATTTTTTCGACTTCGTATCCACAGATATACGAACCATCTTCTTCACAAATGAAATCAGCATTCGCAAATTCCGAGCGCCAAGCTTTGAATCCTTTAATGTCCAATTTGTCGTTGTCGACCATAGAAATATCTGCGTGAAGAGCAGCTACTTCATATTTATCTTTCAATGAATTCGTAACGAATTTATTTGAATTCTTAACACGATACACAAAGCTACTTCTTCCCAAAATCATCCCTTGGTTGATCATTTTTGCGAATGGCTCCTCAAACGAAATGTATCCTTGGTCGAACAAGAATTTTGTCCAGAAACGTGCGTACAATAAGTGACCCGTTGCGTGCTCAGAACCACCAATATATAAATCCACTTGTTTCCAGTAATCCGCTTTTTCTTTCGAAACAAATTCCGCTTCATTTTTTGGATCCATGTAACGCAAGAAATACCATGAACTTCCTGCCCAACCTGGCATCGTGTTATAATCCATTCGATCGCCTTGGAATTGTTCTTTCCAAGCCTCTTTGGTTGCTCGTGCTAATGGCGGCTCACCTTCTTCTGTTGGCAAATATTTATCTACTTCTGGCAAACGAATTGGCAATTGATCATCGTTCACCAATTGTGGTAATTCATGTTCAAAATAAACTGGGAATGGTTCTCCCCAATAGCGTTGGCGACTAAAAACAGCATCGCGTAATCGGTAATTAATTTTTCCTTTTCCAATCCCTTCGGATTCAATTACAGCAATTGCTTTTATAATTGCCATTTTGGCTTCCAAACCATTCAGGAAATCAGAATTCGCAAGGATTGCATCTTTTTCTGTGTAGGCAGCCTCCGAAATATCTACGTCAGCAAAAATATTTTTAATTTCTAAGTTGAAATGTTTCGCAAAATCGTAATCGCGTTGGTCGCCGCAAGGAACCGCCATTACAGCACCTGTTCCGTAGGAAGCCAAAACATAATCACCAATCCAAATTTGAATTTTTTCGCCATTAAACGGATGAATTGCAAACGCACCTGTGAATTGTCCTGTAATATTTTTCACGTCAGCTTGGCGATCGCGTTCAGATTTAAGTGATGCCTCCTTTTTGTAATTCGCAACCCCCTCAGCAAATTCAGAAGTTGTAATTTGATCTACAAATGGATGTTCTGGCGCTAAAACCATGAAAGAAACCCCAAAAATTGTGTCTGGTCGCGTTGTAAACACTTCAATTTGTAATGTTGAATTCGGAATTCCGAATTGAAGGCTACAGCCGACAGATTTTCCAATCCAATTGCGTTGTTGATCTTTGATTGAGTCCGTCCAATCAATTAATTCTAATCCGGATAATAATCGTTCTGCGTAAGCTTTAATTCGCATCGACCATTGGCGCATTAACTTTTGCACTACTGGGTGAGCACCGCGCTCTGAAACGCCATTTACAACCTCATCATTCGCCAAAACCGTTCCGAGTGCAGGACACCAATTTACCCAACTATCCGCAAGGTAAGCTAGACGGTATTCTTGTAAAATTTCTTCTTTTTGAGTTTCTTTAAAATTGTTCCAATCCGAAGCGGAAAAAACCATTTCACTATCGGAGCAGGCATTTACTCCAACATTTCCATGTACTTCAAATTGAGCGATTAGCGCTGAAATTCGCTCTGCTTTATTCGTAGAATTATCGTAGTAGCAATCAAATAATTGTTTAAAAATCCACTGTGTCCATTTGTAATATTCAGGCGATGAAGTTCGAACTTCTCGATCCCAGTCAAAGGAAAAACCAATTTTATCCAATTGGTCTCGGTAACGCGCAATATTTTCTTCGGTAGTAATCGCTGGATGCTGGCCAGTTTGAATCGCATATTGTTCAGCTGGAAGACCAAAAGAATCGAAACCCATCGGATGCAACACATTGAATCCCTGCAATCTTTTGTAACGCGCATAAATATCTGAAGCAATATATCCAAGTGGGTGTCCAACGTGCAATCCTGCGCCCGAAGGATAAGGAAACATATCCAATACATAATACTTTGGCTTTGAAGTGTTTTCTGTTACTTTAAACGTTTTGTTTTCTGCCCAAAAATTTCTCCATTTTTTTTCTATGTCTTGAAAATTGTATTCCATGTTCTACCCTCTATTTAACAAAGCGGCTAAGTTAAGGAATTGAAAAGAGAATCAACAATTTGGCAGTTGAAAGATTTACACTTTCGGCATTAAAAATGGTATGAATCAGACATTTATTGCTTGGAATATTGCATTTTACCAACAAAATAGTATTTTTAACAGGTAATGATTTTGCGTTTTCTATTTCTTGTTGTGCTATCAGCTGTTTTTCTAGCTCCATCAGCTTGCTTTTGCCAAATTTCTAGCGAAAAAATAATAATTGAATCCATAAAGCGTGAGAAGAACGAAACGAAAAAATATTTACTTCAACTTTCGCTTGGCGAGCTGTATAAAATTAAAAATATCTATCGTGCCGATTCGATGAAGCAAGTGCTTCTATCCCGGAGTCGTGGATTAGGCGATTCAATTCGTTACAGTGCCTTAATGTTTAATGCTGAAATAAACGAAATTCAGGGAAACCAGGAAGAATATTTTAAAGATGTTTTGGCTATTGAACCATATCTTGAAAAATTAAACAGTTTTGAGGTTCGTTTTGCAATTTACCGTCATTTGGGATACTACCACAGCTATTCCATGGGATTTAAAAGGGCTGACTCCTATCTTCGTTCCGCTCAAAAAATCGCAAAGAAAAAACGGAATAATGCCAAAATTGCGGAAACCTATAATTACCTAGCGTTGAATTTTATGTTTCAAAACATGAAAGATTCTGCTTTGGTCTATACTGATCGGGCGCTACAGTATGCTCGAAGAACTTCCAAGAAAGATGTTTTATCCGAAACTTTTAATACACAAGCTAGAATTTACGATTACTTTGGACAAGTGGAGCTCAGCGTTGCAAAAAACATCATCGCTTTAGAATTGGCAAGTGAACTAAATGACTTATACCATTTAGCAAAATACCAGCGAGAATTGGGAAAATCGCAACGCTCAATTTTAAACTTAGACGATGCAGAATATTATTTCAAGCAATCTTACGAGTATGCCAAAATGATTTCCGATCGGCGTCAGATGGGCTTGGCACTGTCCAACTTAGGTACTGTTTATTTTGAGCGAAAGGAGTTTCAAAAAGCAATCGAGAATACGCGAAAAGCGATTAAAATATTGACGGAACTTAATGATTTTAATGGATTAGGGGAGGCGCATAACAATTTAGGGTTAATCTATCGAACACAAAAAGTGTATAATTTGGCATTGAGTAATTTCAACCAAGCACTCGTTTTTTACGAATCTACTGGAAATAAAGAAAAAATTGCTGGCGTGTTCCATAATGTAGGAACTGTATTTCAGCAGCAAAAAAGATACAAAAATGCACTGAATTATTTACAACGTTCCATTATTATCCGCGAGCAATTTGGTTCTAAAAATCAAATTTTCAATACGTATCGCGTGATGTCTAGCGTCTATAAAGATGTTGGAAAAGTTAGAGAATCCTTAAAATACATGCAACTGTATTTAGATTATATGGATAGTAATACAACACTTCAAGCAGCAACTAAAATTGCAGAATTAAGTGAATCGTATCGCTCAGAGCAGCGCGATCGTTTGATTGTGCAGCAGGCAGATTCAATCGAACGGCAAAAACAAGAGAAGGCATTAACATTTACAAAGCTGGAAAACAGTAATTTACGGAATGATTTTCAAACTTACATTATTGCTGCATTTCTTATAATAATTGTGTTGGCCGGAATTATTGGGTTTTACCGCTGGAATCAAACAAAGATTAAGCAGCAACGGAAGGAAGCGGAAATGTCTCAAACCCTCTTACGCGCGCAAATGAACCCGCACTTTGTATTTAATGCGATGTCGGTAATTCAAAGTTATATTTATGAAAATGACACGGTTAATTCGTCCAAGTTTTTAGTTAATTTTTCAAGACTTATGCGATTAATACTAGAGAATTCGCCAAAAGAATTTATTCCAATCGAAACAGAAGTAGAAATTTTACAGAAATACTTGGAAACCCAAAAATTGCGTTTTGAAGATCGATTTGAATTTTGCATTGATGTTTCGGAAGACATAATCGAAGAACAAGTCGTGATTCCGCCTATGATTACCCAGCCATTTATTGAAAATTCAATTGAACATGGGCAATTACATAAAATTGATGGCGGATTTATACATGTTTCATTTGCAAGAGTAGATAATATGTTGCAAATATTAATTGAAGACAACGGTATTGGTCGGAAAGAATCTGAGCTCAATAAGAAAAGCAAGGACCACAAAAGTATGGCCATGAAAATTACCAAAGAAAGAATTGATAACTTGAATAAAAAAAATAAAACAGAAGGCTTCTTATTAATAGAAGATTATAATGTAGTATTAAAAACAGGAACAAAAGTTTTAATTTCGTTACCGTACAAAGAAGAAAATCTAAAATCTATATCCGTATGAAAAAAGCATTAATTATTGATGATGAGAATAGAACTAGAGATTTGATTGCAAAAATGATCAATTCTTTCGGCTTGAATATCGAAGCGTTTCCGATAGGCGAAAATGTACAATCTGGCATAAAAGCAATTGAGGAAATGAGCCCGGACATAGTATTTTTAGATATTCAAATGCCAGATGGAACTGGATTTGATGTTTTAAAGGCAGTGAAAAATAAAAACTTCGAAGTTGTGTTTATTACGGCGCATGAAGAATTCGCAATAAAAGCAATAAAATTTAGTGCCTTGGATTATTTATTGAAACCTATTGATCCTATCGAATTAAAGCTCGCTGTAGAAAAAGCAATCAAGGCGGTGAATGAAAAACACGAAGACATTCAATTTGATGCATTGCAGCATAATATGCAGCCGAATCAGAAACGTCGTTTAGTGCTTAAAACACAAGAAAGCGTGCATGTTGTCGAATTACACGAAATAATTCGTTGTGAAGCAGACAGAAACTATACTTCGTTCTTTTTAGTTGGCGGGAAGAAAATTTTGGTTTCAAAAACACTAAAAGAATACGAAACGCTCTTGTCGCAGCATAATTTTCTACGCATACAACAATCGCATTTGATTAATTTAGATTATGTGGATCGCTACGACAAAGGGAATGGAGGATCTGTTGTAATGAAAGATAAATCCGAAGTTCCACTTTCCCCTGCGAAAAGAGATATTTTCTTCAAAATTATTGAGAACCTTTAAGTCAAAAATAACTGAAAAGCACTATTTATTCAGCCATTCGACTAAAATATTCATTGTCTCAAAATTGTTTGTTAAAAAAAAGTAAATTTATTTTAGAGCTAAGGAGGGGATTCAAGTAATTTTCCTAAGGAAATTGAGGTATTGGAAAGACATGCTGCTTGGAGAGGCAGTTTTCATTTTCTAGTTTGATAAAAGAGTTTAACAGTTCTTGTCAATTCGATACTGATTTTTGTATCTCGTATACAGGTAAGAAGTTACTTGAATTCTCTACTGGTTTTCTTCCAGATTACTACTTTGGAAGTTTGTTGAATACTACACTAACGAAAATTAATTTACTACTAACAGTGTGAAAAAAGGTTGATGGGGATCAACCTTTTTTTTGTTTTCATACTTTTTCTATTGCATATAGAACTGGGCGAGATGGCGCCGCATCATTTTCAAAGGAAGCAAGTTGCATTTCCAATACATAAAGGCCATCCGAAACACTATCCTCTACAAAAATCAATTCAGTGATAGTTCTTTCAAAATCCGGATTATCGGGCACCCCCCAAAATGCGTGGTGAAAAATAAGTTTCCCGCCATCCGTTTCCCGATCCACTGAAGGTAGATCCAAAAGCAAATGTTTTATGCCAAGTTGATTTATCAATTCTAGACATTCCAAATGCAAGTATGCAGGATTCGTATCGGAGTAATTTTTATGCGCTTTCACAACGGCATTTGGTAAGGTGCGAATTACCAAAGCCTGAATGCCAATTTCAAACCTAATTTCCTGTAATTGATCTAATGTTATACATTGGTCCAATTCCTTGTATTCCTCATTGAATAACTGGTTTGGCGTAATTGTAATAACCTGCGCTTTAAAAAAATAATTTTTCAGGACTTTATTTACTGAATATACCTCTTCTGTAATATGGCCTAAACATTCTGTATGCGTGCCATGTCCGTGCGGATTAAAAAAAATATTTCTGAAATTAACCGAGCCACCCTCCTTGACAGAACCAATATATCCATTTGCGCGCACCGGTTCCATTGTTGGTGCATCTAAGTACCAAGCGCGCAAATTACCCTCTCCCGCCACCATTGGTATTGAAATATCAATGGCGGAATTGGTTTCGAAGTACTCAGAACTATTCAAGTAAAGTTTCATTTTTTTCTTTCGAAGATAGTGCTTTTTAAAAAATGTATACTGCTAAAAGTTAGATTTAAAAAAAATAATTAATTTATTTACCACGGTATATTTATTTGCCTATATTTGTGAAAAAAACAACTTATATGAAAAAATTAAACTTTTTATTTATTGCTTTAGTAGCAATTACAGTAGCATCTTGCGGAGGTTCCGATAAAGTAGCTGAAAAAACAACCTACTCTTTAGATACGGAAACCTCTTCTTTGAAGTGGAAAGGAAGTAAAAGCCCAGAATACTTCCACGTTGGTTCTGTTAAATTTACCGAAGGATCAATTGATATGGAAGGTGAAAACATTGTGGCTGGCGCATTTACAATTGACATGAACTCGATCGTTGCTGAAGACGAAACATTACCTGAGGACAAAAAAGCATATTTAACTGGCCATTTGAAAGACACTGTTTTCTTTTTTACTGCAGAAAATCCGAATGTAACTGTTACGGTTAGTGGTTATGAAAATGGGAAATTAGCAACTATTATTTCTGTTTTGGGACAAGAAATGAAACAAAGTATACCTGTAAAAGTGAAAAGCGACGACAAAAAAGTAACAATCAATGGGAAATTTGATCTTGACTTTGCAGCATTAAAATTAGCTGGAATGCAACCTGATCCAGAATCTGGAGAAAAAGTACTAAGTGTTGTTTCGTATGAATTGAATCTGACATTGAACAAAAAATAGGTTATTTTAAAATACCGTTAAAGGATGGGTTTTAACTCATCCTTTTTTTTACAAAAAATTAAGATTGTCTTAAAAGTTGAACGATTAAAAAACTTGCATCTGGGCATTTATTTACTTTAATTTACCGAATGGTATCCAATTCTATAGAAGCGTTAATTTTTGATTTGGGAGGTGTTCTAATTTCTATTGATTACGAAAAAACCATTCATGCATTTGAAAAATTGGGCATGTTGGATTTTAATTCTGTATATAGTCAGGCAGCACAAACCAATCTTTTCGATGATTTTGAAACTGGAAATATATCTGCGCAGCGTTTTATCAATAGTTTGTTGCCATTTTTAAAACCTGGAACTTCTCCAAATAAAGTTGTTCAAGCGTGGAATGAAATGATTCTTGATGTTCCGTCACAAAAAACGGACCTTCTGAAGCGTTTAAAAAAGAAGTACCCTATATATTTGTTGAGTAATACCAATGAATTGCACGTTCCGGTTGTGCGAAGAGAATGGGCTAAAACAACGCAAGCACCAATGGAGGATTTTTTCACGAAAATCTATTTTTCAAATGAAATCCATTTGCGCAAACCAAATAAAGAGATATTTGAATTTGTATGTTATGACCAGCAATTAATTCCAGAAAAAACCCTTTTTATTGACGATTCTATACAACATATAGAGGGGGCAGAAAGATACGGCTTGCAAACTTTTCATGCTACATCTTCCGAAAGTTTGCTTCAACTTTTCTCTTGACACAATTCCACCAAAATACTTTCTGTTGATTTTGGATGCAAAAAAGCAATACTTTTATTGTCTGCTCCATCCTTTGGACTGGAATGAATTAGGACAAATCCCTCCTGTGTGAGTCGATCAATTTCCGCAACGATATCTTCTACTTCAAATGCGATATGATGAATTCCTGGTCCTTTTTTATCTAGATATTTTGCAATCGGCGAATTTGTATCGAGCGCTTCCAATAGTTCTATTTTAGAATCGCCTATTTGAATAAATGCTGTTTTTACGCCTTCTGAAATTACTTCTTCTGTTTTGTAGCATTTTTGTCCCAATAAGGTTTCAAATGTTTTTAAGGACGCTTCAATACTTTTGACCGCTATCCCCAAATGTTCTATTTTTTTTACCATATTTAAACTAGCTTGCGAAGCGTTTTAAATGCTTTATGTTTAATTTTTAATAAAGACTTCGTTCGTATTGTCATAATTTATATAATAAGCTCCGCGTAAAAGGTTTACACAATTTACGGTTGAGCCAACTCCTTTTTTAACAATATTTCCATAAGCATCGTAAATTTCGTAGCGCGTTTCCGTTGAAACACCTTTGGAACTGAAGTTGATCACATCTTTTACTTTAATTGGACTTTTAGATACCTGCGGAACAGTTGATGTAAACTTTACTTCCTTTGATTTTCTTTTTTCACCAGAATGGTCAATTTGTGAAATTCTAACAATGTTAATTCCAGAATGTGGAGCAACTGCAAACTCATACGAATTTGTGCTTTTTGTTCCCTTTCCTTGAACTTCGCCAACAATTACCCATTTATTCCAACGAAATTGTTCAATATTATAGGGTAATTTACCATTCTCCCCAGTAGTTTTCCAAGTCAGTTTCCCTGCTGCATTGATGTTAATCGCTGCCATTTCAAAAGTGCTTTTCGGCAATAAAACTTCTGGATTTATTATTTTTGGTTTACACCCATCGTTGTGATCGATTACAATAAAAACAGGTTCGCCAATGGCAATATTGAAATTTGCGAAGTCGATTTCGAAGGTGTTCGTGCTCAAACCTCCCGACATAATATCGCCATTGACCGTTACTTTTGTCGCGCAATAACCAAAGCCATCGTCATCCATCGAATTTTGGATATATAGATTTTTGCCTTGGTAAGTTCCTTCGATAGACAATACGCCACAGAAAGCATTCGAAACGCAAAAAACAAAGGTGCAAGCAAAAATTACATTTTTCATGAAGCAGCAATAAACGAATATAACTCTCAAATTATCTATACAATATTACCTGCATTTTTTGGATATTCAAAGAAAGAAGTTGGTTTTTCACTAAATGATACATTACTAGTTTTGACTATTTTTATCCTTCAAAAATTATAGGTAGGAACAAAACTTTTTAAGGATTCGAGAGTTGGTAGTGCTATCTCATTCAGAAGATTATGTGGTTTTTTACTAAACTATAACTGATTTTTTAGTACACTTGTGTAGGGATTTATTACGTATATGAAAAAAAATTACTTTTTCCTTTTCGCTTTGTTGCTCTTATTTTGTAGTTCCTGCGAAACAAAAAAAGAGTACATCTTTGATAGTACCTCCCTTACTATGGCAATCGACAACCCTCCAGCTACATTAAATTCAATGGAAGTTAACGATTATTATTCGTCCATTGTTTTAACACAAATTATGGAAGGATTGGTTTCCATTGATCCAAAGGATTTAACTATCAAACCACAAATCGCATCGAGTTGGCAAATAAGTGACGATGGTCTGCAATATACTTTTGCAATCCGAAACAACATATATTTTCACCAGCACAAAGCATTTAAAAGTAAAAAAGACCGTTTGTTGCAACCAAGCGATATTCGTCACACTTTTGAACTTGCATGCACAAAAGGGGCAAAAGGGGAAGCGTCTCATGCGTATTCCTTTCTTTTTAAAACCAATTTAATCGGAGCAGCTGAATTTTTTGAAGGAAAAGCAGATACAATTTCTGGCATGGCAATTAAAGACCAAACCATAACATTGCAACTAAAAACGAAAGACGCCAATTTTTTAAATAAACTTGGAAATGTTTGCGCGGCAATATCCTCTAAAAAAGTTCATTTAAGTAAGGCTGAAAATTCCGTTATTGGAACAGGACCTTTTTGCTTTTCAACCTATAAAAAACAAAACAAAATTGAATTGTTGCGGAATGTAGATTACTATGAAAAAGATATAGATGGAAAATCTTTACCCTATTTAGAGCGTTTAAATTTTGTTGTTCAAACAGATAAAACAGCACAACTTTCCTTATTTGAAAAGCACCAAATTGATTTAATGATTGGAATCCCTGAAAATTGTATCGCAAAAATTTTTGAGGGAAGAATTGAAGATTTCAATAGTAAACCACCTGTTCTGGCAATGCATAATAATCCGCTTTTAACAACTAATTATTACTCCTTCAATTTGACGGATAATCGTTTTCAGAATACTAAAGTTCGGCAAGCGTTCAATTATGCATTGAACAAAGAAAATTTAGATAAAGAAGTGTTGCACAAACAATATTCGGCACTTGGATATTATGGGATTTTACCTCCGATTGCAGAAGCATTCAAAGGGTACGACTATGCCGGAATCAATAAATATGGCTATACTTTTCAACCTGAAAAAGCAAAAAAATTACTTGCCGAGGCGGGATATCCAAAAGGTAAAAGATTTGGAATAGTAGAACTAAGAATTAATAATAACGCATTGCATGCTGCAGTCGCTGCTGAAATATCAAAGCAATTAAAGGCCTGTTTAAATATTGAAGTTAAAATAATCCGTTCCTCTTTTGAGAAAAAAAATAAAGCAGCGGGCGAAGCAAAAGGCTCACTATTTGCGAGCACATGGACAGCTGACTATGCAGATCCAGAAACATTTTTAGCTAACTTTTACAGTAAAAATATCCCTTCCGATAGCGGACAAATATCTACCATCAATATTGCTCGCTACTCAAATTCTGTTTTTGATATTTTATTTGAACAGGCAAAAAATAGCACAAAAAAAACAGACGCCTTTGATTATTACGCCAAGGCAGAAAAGATTCTCTTACAAGATCCTCCATTCATTCCACTTTGGTACAGCGGAGATATACAACTTGTATATTTTTCCGTCAGAAACCTTCACTTTAATGCAATGAATAGGTTCATTTTTAAAGAAGTATATAAAAAAGAATGGACTACAAATGAATATTTACACACATCCAAATAAACTAAAATTATGATGCGATTACTATTATTAATTTGTTTCTTATTGCCTGTTTATGCTGCATTTGCGCAACCAACTCAATCTGTTCGCGGAAAAATTTTCGATAGTGAATCTAATTTCCCGCTTTATGGCGCAAAAATCGAAATTTTCACAGCGGATAGTCTAAAAAAATACCGAGCTCTATCCAACTTAGAAGGTACTTTTGTTATTCCACAAGTTCCAATTGGAAAACATCAAATGGTTGTATCGTTTTTAACCTACGATACAAAAACTGTTACAATAGAAGTAAATTCTGGGAAAGAGACAATCACTAATATTCCGATGAGCGAAAGTTATCAGGAACAATCTGAAGTTACTGTAAGTGCCCGAAAAAAGGGTGAAGTAATCAATGAATTAGCAGTAATATCCGCACAACAATTTAGTGTAGAAGAAACAAATCGATACCCTGGATCTAGAAGTGATCCTGCGCGAATGGCTTCCAATTTTGCAGGAGTTCAAGGAGCCGATGATTCTAGAAACGATATTATTGTGCGCGGAAATTCGCCATTAGGTGTTGTATATAAAGTGGAAGGTGTGGATATTCCAAACCCGTCTCATTTTGCTATTTCTGGAAGTACCGGCGGGCCTGTTTCTATTTTGAATAATAAAATTTTAGGAAATTCTGATTTTTTTATGAGTGCTTTTCCGGCAGAATATGGGAATAGTACATCCGGAGTGTTTGACTTGAAACTGCGTAATGGTAATTCTAACCAAACAGAATTTACAGCGCAATTTGGTATTTTAGGAACAGAATTTATGGCAGAAGGACCTTTGTCCAAATCCAAGAAATCTAGTTTTCTTGTAATGGGAAGGTATTCCACCTTGAGTTTATTTCAAAAAGCGGGAATAAAATTGGGAACGGATGCCGTTCCAATTTATGGGGATGCTGCTTTTAAATTCAATTGGTCTCTAAAAAATGGCGGGAATCTATCTTTTTATGGCATTGGTGGGAAAAGTACTATTTCAATCATGATCTCAGAGCAAAAAAAATACTCCGAAGAATTTTACGGCGAGGGCGACAGAGATCAATACTTTGGAACATCTATGGGAACTACCGGATTAAACTACAAGAAATCCTTGAATGAGAAAACTTTCGTTACTGCAACATTTGCTTTATCCTATGATGAGCAGCATTCCAATCACAACTACCTGCAAAGATCATTAGAAAGCGATAACGTAACAATTCGAATAGATTCCATCTATCCATTAATGGGATATAAATTTTCCACGACAAAAAGCGCAGGCTATTTTAGCGTTAATCATAAAATTAACCGAAGGCATCTTATAAAATTTGGATTGAATGTAGACGCGTTTTTTATGAACCAGCTGGATTCTGCTCGTGCATTAGTAACGGACACAAATTTTGTTATCCGCTGGGACTACAAGGGCAGCGCGATGTTGATTCAGCCTTTTATACAATGGAAATATAGAATTTCGGAGAAAATGGATTTCACTGCCGGATTGCATAGCCAGTATTTTACATTAAGCAAAAGCATCAGCTATGTTGAACCAAGATTGGGTTGGAAATACCGCTATAAAAATGGGCAAGCTATTTTCGCTGGAGCTGGAATGCATAGTGGAACGCAGCCGCTTTACACGTATACTTTTCATAAGTTGGATGCGGAAAACAATAAAATCTACCACAATAAAAACATGGATTTCACCCGCAGTATTCATACGGGGATTGGATATGAAAAAGCATTGAAAAAGAGTTTCACAATTCGCACAGAGGCATATTACCAATATTTATATTCCATTCCTGTTACAGTTCAACCGTCTTCCTTCTCCCTTATAAATATGGGAAGTGGATTTGCTCGTTTTTTCCCAGATTCCCTAAAGAATACAGGTACTGGCTACAATTATGGAATTGAACTTACCGTGCAGAAATTTTTTGATAAATCCTTTTTCTTTTTATTCTCCGGAACCTTATATGATTCCAAATACAAAGGAAGCGATGGAAAGGTAAGAAACACATCTTACAATGGCTTGTATGTGGCTAATGCTTTAGCTGGGAAGGAATTTAAACTTGGACCAAAGCAAACGATCTCCTTGGGGGCAAAAATTACAGTTGCTGGCGGGAAAAGATACGGTTATGCTGACTTGGTAGCTTCAAAGCTCTATAACGAAGTTATTTTTAAGGATTCTGCTTTTAATGAGCGGCAATTTAAAGATTACTTCCGCGCGGATATTAAAATAAGTTGGAAATTTAACGCAGATAAAGTGACGCATGAATTTGGTCTAGATTTAGTGAATGTATTCAATACGAAGAATTTGCTGAGTTTAGCGTATGCTCCGAATTTAAAGAACCCAAGTGCAGAACCATTTGCTGAAAAACAGCAACTGGGATTTCTTCCTATATTTTATTATAAAATAGATTTTAAGATAGCCAACAAGAAATAACTTTCCGCAAAATAATCACCATTTTGGGCAACTGTTGCAGTCGTTGGCAGGAAAAATATTTAGAAAAAACCCTATCCCGGCATCCATTGCAGTATAAGCGAATTTCTGCTTTGCAACTGCATTGGTTTCACTTCTTCGTGTATTCACATGGTATTGGTTCATGTACCCACACGTGAAATTAATCTGGAAGAAAAACTTCCTGAAAAATTCAGTTCTAAAACCAGCGTTTCCAGAAAAAGCTAAACCAGACATGGAAACAGTTTCTTCGTCTTTTTTCCCAGCAAAGAGAAAGGTGTTGTTTGAAACCAATGCTCCAATACCAACTCCAAAATTTGTGGAAATAGCAAATTTGTCTTTTTGACCTACGGAATAAACTTGATCTGTTCTAGTGGCTTGCAATCTGAAATAGTTCAATCCTTTATTTTCATAACGAAAAGTACTTTGATCAGTAACTATTTCATTCAAATTATATGTCCCAGACCAGCCATTTACATTGTCAATTCCAGGATTTAACATACCGGATAAAAGCACTGAGTTGCTATCGGAATAGACATATTTAAATCTGTCAATATTCAAAGAAACGGCCCAATTACTTCGAAAATAATAGCCGATTCCCGCCGAAAACTGAGGTTCCAATACCGTTTTTTTTGTAAAATAATTTTTTCCGGATAAAGCAGTTGGCTGATCTGTTGCGCGACTTTGCTTCAAGGTAAAATCATATCCAGGACCTACAAAATTAATTGCGCTTTTCGAGTACCAAGAACGATTATATCCCCAATAACCAGTTAGAATTCCTTTCGAAGAAGAAAATTTAGCTTTATTTCTACCATATTGTGCATTGCTTAAAAGCGGCAGAAAACAAATAATTACCAACGCAATTCGCATACCTTTACCGTGTAATTATATCGAGAAATTCTTTTTGTGACATTATTTTCTCTAGGCGATAGTGCACTTTTTTATCTGGTGAATGCCATTCAACCAAGCCATACCCTTTCGAGAAATAATTCACAGAATTACCTTCCATAACATTTTCTTTTTTTGTGAATGGGTTGAAATTAGACATCCTAATTTTATCTTTCAGTACGATTGTCGGAACTTGTTTCCCTAAAACTTCGTGTTGAATTTCTTTACCACTAACGGTTCGCTTTATTTCTTTCAGAATAAGTGTTGAATCCAAAAAGCCTTGAAAGCGCGAAGCAAACCAAACTTCCTCTGAATCGTTCATTGGTATCAATTTGTTTTTAAAAACCTCGGCTTTTGTCTTTTCATTTGTACGATCAACAACCATGTGATCCATAATATCCAACGAATCTGTGTTGTAATTGAATGCTTCTATAATTCTTCCATCCGCGGAATAAGTCTCTACAATAATATGGTCCCCTTGCGAATCTGTGATGGCATAAATGCGTTGGAATTGCTCGTCCAATCCATTTGCAACGTCGCGATACAAATAAATTACAGGAACAGAGTCGAGCGGGTAGAAATATTCCGCATATGGGTTTTTGGAATCGAGTTTAACATCTGTTGAGCAAGAAACAACAAGTAGCGCTATAAAAACAATACAACTAAGCACAATTTTCATCAGAATACAATTTAATTAGTAATCGTCTTTCTATAACGTTTATTTCTATGCCTATTTTTAATACTGTAGACTTAGAAAATAAACGCCTATTTATCAAGACATTTTCAAAAATGCAACTTCTTTTTCACTTAAGTGGCGAAACATACCACGCGGTAAATCCTTTTTCGTTAGACCGGCAAACTGAACGCGGTCTAATTTTACGACTTCATATTCGAGTGCTTCAAACATTCTGCGCACAATTCTATTTTTTCCGGAATGCAATTCTACGCCTACTTCGCGTGAATTTCCATCTTTAACAAACTCTGCAACATCAAAATTAGTTTTCCCATCTTCCAAATCCAAACCGACTAGTAATTTCTCAAGATCTTCTCTTTTTACTGGCTTATTCAATTCTGCATGGTAAATTTTTGCTGCACGGTGTCGCGGATGGGTTAATTTCTTTGCCATATCTCCATCATTGGTAAACAACAAAAGGCCAGTTGTTTCACGATCCAATCTTCCTACCGGATAAATTCGTTCTCTACACGCTTTATTTACCAAGGTCATTACTGTTTTTCTTCCAAACGGATCGTCCATCGTAGTGATGAATCCTTTCGGTTTGTTCAGTAATACATATCTTTTCTTCTCTGCATTAATTGTTTCGCCATCGTATTGAACAGAGTCGCCCGGTTTGATCTTGTACCCAAGTTCCGTGATAACTTTACCATTTATTGTTACAACACCCGTTTCAATCAAAACATCTGCCTCGCGTCGGGAACAAATACCAGCATTTGCTAAATATTTATTTAATCGAACCTCATCTTCATTGAAAGATGGAAGTGGATCTCCTTTCTTTACTTTGTCCTTAAAATCGATGTATTTTCTTTTGTCCCTTGCAGAAACCTCTTTTGGTTTCACATCATCTGTTTTTGCAGATTTCACCGTTTCGGTTTTCGGGTCTTTTTTAAAATCTTTCTTTGCGCCTCTTGGCGTATCTTTGTTTGACCCTTTACTGAAGGGTGAAGCCTCTCTTTTTGGAGATTTTGGAGCGTTTCCAGCTTTTGTTTTACTTGAGGAAGTTGATCTCGAGGTGCGAGACTTATCTCTTCCAGTGTTTTTTGTGTTCATCACGAGCAGAATTATTTTGCAAAGATACGCTAAAAATCTATTCCTTAAACCAGCGGATAAAATGCATCTTCAATATGCTCGATGTTTGTTCGATGGGAATTATGTACAATTGAAACTATATCAAATCGGGTTTCTTTATCGATATTGTTTTTGCTGATGTAGTAATTTGCGACTTGAATTATTTGTTTTTGTTTCGAACGGGTTACCGCTCGCCATGGCTCACCGATTTCGGATGTTTGTCTCGTCTTTACTTCCACCACGACTAATACATCGCCATACAAGGCAATAATATCGGCTTCTAGGCGCTTGAAGTGAACATTTTTTTCTAGAATCTTGTATCCTTTTTGGATAAGAAATCTTTCGGCGAGTGCCTCCCCAAAAACACCTAATTCGATATTATTCATGCTTATTCAGTTTAGTTTCTATTAAAAATAAGCAAAATTTGTCACTTTTAAAAATGAACGTTTTGCAAGGTAGTCGCATCAAATCTAATTCAATCCCTTTCCTTTGATTTTATTTTTTCGATTACGCAATCCTATCCGATGGAAAAAGATTTGAAATTATTTCCATACAATCGCACGTAACTGGTCGCTGTATGAGTTTGATTAGCAGGATGTATTGTTTAGCTTTAGAAGATTAAATTTCGCCCATCAATTCCAGGGTTTCTTTGGAGGCTGCTTGTTCAGCGATTTTTTTTGATGTTCCAATGCCTCTACCGTAATGTATATCGTTGACACGTGCAATAACAGTATATTTCCAAATTCCGCCAACATTTTCTTCGTTTAAAACGATGTATTCTAATTTTAGCCTTTTTTTCTGACTCCAAATAAATAGTTTCGACTTGAAATCTATTTCTTCTTCCAAAATTCTATTGAGATCGACATATTTTCGGAAAATATGGTGTTGCACACTTTTCTTCACTGCATTATACCCGCCGTCTAAATAAATAGCTCCCATTATAGCTTCAAGTGCATTTCCTTCGATGGAAGTGAAATTTATGGAACGTCCTTTATGAAATTGAATGATTTCGCGCAGATTCATGGCTTCTGCAATGTCGGCCAATGTCTTTCTACTTACTACTTTTGATTTAATTTTAGTCAGATATCCTTCATCTTCATTCGGGAAACGTTGGTACAGATATTCTGCAATTACAGCATCCAAAATTGCATCTCCTAAGAATTCCAGTCGCTCATTGGATGAATCATCTCCTGAATTGCGAAGGGATTTATGGGTAATTGCTTGTTGAAATATGGACAAATTAGACGGATGGTAACCAAACCGTTGCAAAATGAATCGAATTAATTCTAACTCATTTTTTGATCTTTTTTTTCTAAAGAAGGGGAATTTCAGTTGCAATTATCCATTAAATTTCTTCACAATAATACTTGTATTGTGACCTCCAAAGCCAAATGTATTCGAAAGCGCAATATTTACTACGCGTTTTTGGGCTGTGTTAAAGGTAAAATTCAATTTAGTATCCAATTCTGGGTCGTCCGTAAAGTGGTTAATCGTTGGAGGAACAATGTCGTGATTCACCGCCATGATACAAGCGATTGCTTCAATTGCTCCAGCGGCTCCCAAAAGGTGACCTGTCATGGATTTTGTAGAACTAATGTTCAAATTATAAGCGTGTTCACCAAAAACGTGTTGAATAGCCTTTACTTCGGCAACATCTCCAAGAGGAGTTGAAGTTCCGTGTACGTTAACATAATCAATTGCTGAAGGTTCCAAATATGCATCTTCTAATGCAGCAATCATTGTATTTCTTGCGCCAAGTCCTTCTGGATGAGGAGCTGTCATGTGGTAAGCATCGCCGGACATTCCTCCGCCAATAACTTCCGCGTAAATTTTTGCGCCACGTTTTACAGCATGTTCATATTCTTCTAGAATTAATGCGCCACTTCCTTCCCCTAGAACAAAGCCATCACGGTCAAGATCAAAAGGACGAGACGCCGTTTCTGGAGAATCGTTTCGTGTAGAAAGCGCTTTCAATGCATTAAATCCTCCCATTCCCATCTGGTTTACAGCAGCTTCTGAACCACCCGTTACAAATGCATCGGCTTTTCCCAAACGGATTAAATTAAAGGCATCAATAATTGCATTTGTTGCAGAAGCGCATGCAGAAACGGTAACGTAGTTTGGTCCACGCAATCCGAATTTAATAGAAATATGACCTGCTGCAATATCTGCGATCATTTTTGGGATGAAAAAAGGATTAAAACGGGGAGTTCCATCTCCTGAAAAGAAGTTTTGAGCTTCGTCTTGAAAAGTTTTTAACCCTCCAATACCTGATCCCCAAATCACACCGATTCGATCTAAATTTGGATTAGATTCCAAAAGTGCAGCATCCGCCATGGCTTCCGTTGCGGAAACCATAGCATACTGTGAAAATTGATCTAATTTTCTTGCCTCTTTTCGATCAATGAAATCTTCCACATTGAAATTTTTCACTTCACAAGCAAAGTGTGTTTTAAATAAAGAAGCATCGAATTGTTTTATTGGAGCAGCTCCACTCTTTCCCATCAGCAACGCATCCCAGTATTCACCTAATGTGTTTCCAATAGGTGTGAGCGCACCCATTCCAGTAACTACAACTCTTTTTAATTCCATACAGAACTTCTTTAGACTACAATAACTATCTTTTCAATTAGTTTGCGTTCTCTTCAATATAAGAAACTGCATCACCAACTGTTTGGATGTTTTCTGCTTGATCGTCTGGGATAGCGATATTGAATTCTTTTTCGAATTCCATAATCAATTCTACTGTGTCAAGTGAATCAGCTCCTAAATCGTTTGTGAAAGACGCTTCATTCGTTACTTCACTTTCTTCAACACCCAACTTATCTACGATAATAGATATTACTTTTGATTTGATATCAGACATTTCTTCTCTTTTTAAAGGTTAATCAGGCTGCAAAGAAAAAAACAATGCATCAAAAAACAAAATTATTTACCTATTATAATTCATTAAGTTGCACACAATTCTATTTTCAATGCTCGTAAACAAGCAGTTTAACTAAGTTAAATCAAATTATTGGAGGAATCTAAAGAGGATGAAATTCAGTTGAAAATCTCCATTTGTTGCTCCAAAAACCTAAATTTTATGCTTTAGCCTGACTAAAATACTTTTTAACCAGCATCTAATGTCCAACTAAATATGTCCTTTTCGCTCGTTTTCATAGAATTTTAAAATAATTTAACTTCTAAACTATTTATTGGATTTTTATCGCTTCACTAGCCATTTATAGTCGATACTTTGTAACTTTACGGCATGTTAAAAATTCGTCTGGCTATTTTCGCTTCTGGAGCTGGCAGTAATGCACTAAATATTTTGCGCCATTTTGAGAACAACGCGCACATCGAAGTTGCATTTTTAATGACAAATCGTAAAGAATCTCCATTGGTTTTAGCAGCAAAAACTATAGCTCCTCCTGTTTTAGTTTTGGATAACCAGCAAGTATCGGAAGGACAGTTTCTTTTGGACATATGTGCTGAACATAAAATTAAGTATGTTGTTCTAGCTGGTTATTTACGCTTAATTCCAAAAGAATTCATTCTAAATTTCAAAGAAAAAATCATCAATATTCACCCTTCCTTGCTTCCTAATTTCGGAGGAAAAGGAATGTATGGTGATAATGTCCATCTTGCGGTACTTTCCGCTAAATCAAAAAATTCGGGAATTAGTATTCATTTTGTTGATGAAAACTTTGATGAAGGAAGAATGCTTGCACAATTTTATTGCCAAGTAGATGAAGAAGAAACGCTTTCTAGCTTGAAGAAAAAAATTCACCACTTGGAACACGCCTACTTTCCAGTTGTTATCGAACAAACAATTCTAAATCAAACGCATGCATAATTTTTTTCAAGGATTTAACTGGGGAGGACTTTTTAAAGCAACAACAGTGCTCTTTGCGGTTATTGATATATTAGGATCAATTCCATTAATTATTAAAATCAAGGAATCTGCTGGCTCGATTCACGAAGCCAGGACGAGTATCGTTTCCTTATTTATTATGTTGGGGTTTTTAATTTTAGGAGAAAGTATCTTAAAATTATTTGGCGTTTCAATTGAAGCATTTGCCGTTGCGGGAGCATTGATTTTATTTGCAATGGCGATGGAAATGATATTGGGCGTGCGTTTATTTCGGGATGAGGTGAGTGGAAAAACAGCAAGTGTAGTTCCGCTGGCATTTCCAATTATTGCAGGAGCTGGAACGATGACAACTTTAGTGTCGTTGAAAGCAGAGTTTCAACAAATCAACATTCTATTGGCTATTATCATCAACGTAATTATCGTCTATATTGTGCTGAAGCTAACCCGTAGAATTGAAAATATTCTTGGAATAGGCGGAATTGCGATACTTAAAAAGGTATTTGGAATAATTCTTTTAGCGATTGCCATTAAACTCTTCACTACAAATCTACAAGTATTACTTTAAATTGAAAGTTCCTTGTGGTCGATTCACCTTATCTTGGTGAGAAACTTCCGGGCGTATTGTTTTGACCTTCGATTACTTGCATACCATCTTGGAATTTTTTCTCTGAAATAATTTCCCCATTTTTACCATAAATGATAAATCGGCCGTGTTTCATTCCTTTTTTATACTCTATTTCCTGTAAAAGATTTCCTCTGCGATCAAACTGCTTCATCGTGCCATTTAAGTCGCCTTCTTTGTAATTGGAGATTACAGCGGGATTTCGGCCACCAGGATAAAAGGCAATCCATTCGCCATCTTTTTGTCCTTGTTTGAAACTTCCCTCTTCCGTTTTTGCAAAATCCTTGTTAGAATAAGAAATAGACAAACCATCTTTTTTACTGTCTAAATGGATTCGATCTTTCATTATACCGTAATCAACTTTGGATTTATCCTTAAAAATTTTGTAGGTCACCAAGTCTTTGGGTTTCCCATTTTCAAAATAATTAGACCATTCTCCAACTTTAAGGTTTCCTTCGTATTCTCCGGTCAGCATCAATTTTCCGGAAGGGAAATAAGAAAGCCATTCCCCATCTAATTCTCCTTTAGAAAAGGTAGATTTATTTTTAAGTTTACCATTTTCCCAGTAATTCATCCATTCTCCAGTTTCTTTTCCGTCAGCGTAAACGCCATTCATGAGTAATTTACCATTTTCGTACCACGTTTGCCAAAGGCCATCTTTCGTATCGTTTTTGAATGTTCCTTCTTTGAACAGTTTTCCATTTTTGTACCAATAAGTCCATTTCCCAGATTTCAAGCCATTTTCATATTGCGCAGTATACGAAACTTCACCTGTTGGGTGCCAGTATTTCCAATCTCCGTGCTGGATATCGTTTTCAAAAGTACCTTCCATATCCTTCGTTCCTTTATTGGTAAACCAAGTCCATTGACCAACCTTTTTCCCGTCAGCATAAAAACCTTTCACATTTAGTTGGCCACTATCGTAGAAATAATTATACTCTCCATTCAAGACACCATTTTTGTAATTACTTGTTTTTTCTATGTCTCCAGTATAGTATGCGAAAGTCCAGGTGCTGTCTTTTTCGCCATTTTCAAAAAATCCTGCAAGCGTTTTATAGCCATAAATACTCACTTCTTGAAATGGGCCGTCTTTTAAGCCGTCTTTATAATTGTACCATTCTTTCAGTGTTCCAGTGGAATAATAAACCGCTAATTCGCCAGTTCCATTGACGATTGTCTGAGTATGCAATGAATCGGGAAGCCAAAAAGAAACAAGGTAGTTCACGTTGCCTTTAACTTCTTCGACCGATTTTTCTCTTCCGTCTAAGTAATAATACGTCCACTTCCCAGTTGGTGCATTTAAATTGTATTGTCCTTCAACGCTCAATTTTCCATCGTCCGACCATTCGCGGTAAACGCTATCTTGTTGGTCAAGATAAAAATATCCTTCCTGTTTCTTTTTTTCGTTGGGATAGTATAAGATTACTCGCCCATGGAGCATTCCACGAAAATAATTTCGTTCTTCTTCCAAGACACCATTTCGATCATAATACAACCATTTTCCGTGGTTTTCCGTGGTAACATCCAAGTCATCTTGGTAATAAGAACCAATTGCCTGCAGCTGAATTTTATTGAAATCCCAAAAAAGTGATGTCTTCTTTGTAAGATTTTCCTTGAAAACAACTTGCGAAAAAACAGAAGAAAAAGTAAGAATTTGGAGGAGAATTAAGCTAATTTTCATTAGAAATATATTTAGATACTATAACTTTTACTTCGCGTTCGGTTACACCGATAAGCTTATATTTTAAGCGTTCCCTGAATTATCAAAAAAACACCAAACCCAAAAAAAACAATCCCTATCAGGCGATTTAGGGTAACTAACAATTTATCTGTTACTAAAGGCCGCAGTTTTTTTGCGCCAAAAATCTTCAATATGTCTATGGAAAAATAGGTTATGAGAAGCACCAAAATAAAAAAGAAAATGGAACCATCCTGATTATCCGTGGAATTTGTATTTTTCTCGGCTAAAGTCATCACGCTAAACCAGTAAAAAATAACCATCGGATTTGCAAGATTCAGCAAAAATCCCTTCAAAGAAAGCATCACATAATCGCTTGGCTTTTGAACAATTTTACCCAAAGCATCAACTTTTATTTCCTTTACTTTTTTAAAAAACGTACTAAAAGCGTAGAGCAAAAATAAGGATCCTCCAATAATTTTGAGCAGTCCAGATTTTTCTCCGGAATTCAGTGCAGAAACCTCTGAATAGAAAACGTAGGCAATTAAAATATATAACAAATCACTCAAAAGAACACCCAAGTCCAAAGCCAATGCTGACCGAACCCCTCTTCTAATGCTTGTTTCCAGTAAAACGAAGAAAACCGGACCAATCATTATGCTCAATATAAAGCCTGTGACAATTCCTTTTATTATTAAATCTATCAAACCGTGTTATATATTATTCTACAAAAATAGTTTTTCCAAGTTGGAAATTAACCAGAAAACTAACTTGACCCTCAAATATTAGAAAAAATAGTGAGGTTTTCGATGAAATTGTTCGAATATTTCATAAGATGTTTAACTTTGTCTTCTAAAGCGACACACGAAACGTGTTCGTTACTCTTTTGAAAATGTATTGAATTATGAAGATTGCAGCAGCAAATACCAAGTTAGACGAGATTATTGCCAAAGTTGAGAAAAAAGGTTTGAAAGCTCCTAAACTTATCGAGGATTTAAAAGAATTGAGAGAATATGCATTAAAGGAACAAGATCCTTTGGTGACAAAAGTTTTGCGTCTAACATATGAGTATCTTGCTGATAATGAATCATTTGATGTTCAAGCACAATACGATGAAGACGAAGAAGGAAATGAATATCCAATCGAAATTGAAAGCACGGAAAACTTGCTTTATTTATTGAATTTGCTAAAAAATGCAGATCATAAGATCAACCGAGAAGAAATAAAAGATTACCGAACAGCGTTGAAATTGATCTTGTATTAAACCATAGAAATTTTAATTTTATTGGACACCCACTAGTTTCTAGTGGGTGTTTTTTTTGCCTATTTACTGAATAATTATTCAGTCCCCCGCAAAAATTCTTCTTAGCTAAAAAACAGCAGCCCAACCAACCTTTTTAAATTATTTCCGTCTTTTACTTGTGTTATACAAAATCGATTGTTTAACACTGGTTTTATTTTCCCTTGCAGGTACCTGAAAAGAACTTATCCACTTTTGTCTCATTTGGGATGGAAGTCTTCAAAAAGTTCTTTTCAGGTTTTTTTGTAATTATAATTCAATCACAATACAAACACCAACTCTTCATCCCAGTTTTTTTATGTGCAAATGGCACTTCGGTGTTGTAAATTTCGTTGACGAGTTGTTCAATGAATTCCTGAAACACCTGCACTAATTCTTCGTTTGTTTTGTTTTTTCCCTCAAATGGAAAAATCCCTTCTGAGATATTAATCAAGGAATAAATCCCAGCTTGATAGGGTAAAATATGGAAATTTTTCAGGTACAAATAGTTGTAAAGCGATAACTGCAAGGCATGTTTTGTATCCCCAAAATATTTTACCAAATCCATTCCTTCCCTCAATTCTTTCATCTGCACATCCCCTGGATTTACCTTCCCGGATTTGTAATCGATGATGCGAATTTTTCCGCCGATGGAATCGATTCGGTCCACAAAGCCTTTGAAATGGATGGTTTTCTTTTCACCAGCCAGTTCTATTTCCATGTCGGCATGCAATTCCGCTTCCAAGTATTCAATAAAAACAGGTTCTGTTTGTTCGCTTAGAAACTTCTTTTCTTGTTTCAAAATACGTTCCATCAATTCAACCGCCATCTTAAAACTCAAGAGGTTTTTTCCAGTCTTATACGCTGATTTATCCTGATTAAAATGCTCGAAAAATTCTTTTTCAATCTTGTATACATATTCCTTCAGCATTTTATCGATATCGAAAGAAGTAATATTTGGCGGTGGCGTAGATTTAAGTGTTTTATCTTTATTGTACCGCGCAAAAGGCATGTATAATTCCTCCAAAACATTGTGGATGAATGTTCCTAAGGTACTACTTTCCACTTCTTCTTCAATCGTATCTTCCTCGCCAAATTCCAATACATTTCGGTAATAAAAATCCAGCGGGCACTTCATGTATTTATTTAATGCTGAAGCAGAAATTGGTGCCTCAAATAGTTCCTCCAATCGCTTTATGACATCTGGCGTTTTTGGCGCTTCCTGAATGGCTTCGGTTTCACTCGTTATATTCGGAATAGAGTAGAATTGACGTTCCATCTTAAATTCTGGGTTCATACGGCACAATTCCAATTCCAACTGCAGTAAATAACGGCTTGCTTCATTACTGCCAATACTTTCTTGCGCACTCGTGTAGGTTACCCACATTTGTTCGCAATTGTGAAAAAGTCGGTAAAAATGATGCGCAAATAATCCTTGTTTATCGCGTGGTGTAGGTAAATCAAAATAAGATCGCAAATCCATAGGTATCATCGTTTGGACAGGATTTGTTGGCGGCATTTTCCCCTCATTCATACCAAGAACAATGATATTTTTAAAATCCAGTAAACGGGTTTCTAGTAATCCCATTATTTGCAATCCTTCCAGCGGATTTCCATGGTAAGCAACAGATTTTGTATTCCAATGCTGCTGGAACAAATGCTTGAAACTTTTGATCGACATTTCCGGAATTCCCTCCTCTAGAATATTCTGAAAATCAACTAGCGCGCGATCGAAACCTTGTACAATTGCCTTTTCAAAAGACTCAGAATTCTGAAAATTACGGAAAACTAAATTGTTAATTTCCCGAATAGTTTGCACTCCTGAAAGCCAATCGTTCTTCCAGTTTTTTGAGACGAGAGCGAGCAATTTATCTGGAAGTTCGCCGATTTTGATATTCGCAATGGCTTGAAAAATACTATTTTTCTCTATTAATCTATATTCCAACTCGGCGATGGCATCCTTTTCCTCTTTCGTTATTAAAGCATTTAGAAATGGGTGATTGTAAAAGCGCTGTAAATCATAAATATAAATCGCTTCCGACTTAAATCGCACTTTATTTTCTTGGATCGTAAAAAGCAATTCAACCCAAGTTCTCAAGGAAGTGTTCCGAAGTGGCAGACCGAGCGTAATATTAGCTTTGCCGATTTTCTTTGGTAGATTTTTCAATAAGGGCGCTATCAAACTTTCATCGGCCAATAAAACGAGCGTTTGGTTAAATTCCTGTTCCTCGAAATTCTCAAGAATTGTAGCTGCAGCTTTTACTTGACCTGTATGTTGCGCACATTCTATTATTCGAATTTCCTTTTTGGCATGTACAATTTCGTCCCCACAAAATGGCAAAGATTTTACATCCAGATCTGTTAGAAATTTGCGTAAAAACCTTCCTGCTTCGTGATTTTTGTTGTGCAGATAATACGCATCTGCATTAACAAGAATATGACCACGCCCCATGGTGCGCAGTTGTTTCATGATATTTGTTTCCGTTTTAGATAAGGCATTAAAACCGGCAAAAAGAAAATGTTGGTCTTTGTCTTTACGAAAAACTAAGTCGATATTTTCTGCTACATTGCGGTAAGCTTTTCCCATATAGCAAACATTTTCTTTGTCCAAAACTTCATTCAGCCGCTGGTAATAATCCGGCAAGTGATCCCAAAATTCCATAAACCGTTTCTGACCGACAGATAGTTCATCTTCCCCTCCAAAACTCCAATTTTCAATTTCCTTTATGTCCGCCAAATTTTTAAAGACTTCTTTGGAGGATAAAAGATACCGATCTATTTCGTCGTAATCGGATAAAATAATATTCCCCCAAGAAAGAAATTCGTCAAACGAAGCATCCTTCTCGTTGGTAAGATTTGCGAGTTGAACTTCGAACAAGCGCAAGAGAACGCGGGTTTTATCGATAACCGTTTTTTCAGATAAATTTTTTACCCAACGGTCAATTGTAACCATTTCCGGCGCAAGAATCGGTTTTTGAAACTTTCTATACAAGGAGGCTGCAATATATTTTTTGGCACGTTCAGAAGGCAAAACAATGGTTAAATGTTTTAAATCTAACTCATTTTCGTAGATGTAATCGGCAATTTGGTCTGTAAAATGCATAGTTTTTATTTCTTTGTCAAAAAGCCCCAATAGGTGGAACGATTCAACGTATGAGTGCTAATTTGAGGATAAGCTTCTGTGAAAGAAATGGGGAATTTAAGTTTTTTCTTTTTTTCCCAAGCCGTTTTATAGCCAGCAATCTTTCCATCTTGAATTTCCAGGAAATCCATTGTTTGTCGGGTATGCGTCCTCCAAAATCGATAATCGGCTTGTTTTCCATTCAATTTGTTCCACTTTATCCGTTCAGAAATAAGCCAATTCCGCCATAGCTGATCGATATCGTTGCGCAGGAAAAGCGGGTTGAAATTACTAATCAAAACATTTCGGATTCCATTGTCTACAAAATAGATAACGTGGCTTTTTTTAAGTTCGTAGCGGTGCTCGTTGTAGAACGATGGCATTCGAATAAGAATGAACGATTTTTCCAGAAGATCGACATATCTTTCTACTGTTTCATTGTCCAAATCGCACTTTTCACCAATCTCATTATAGGAAATTGGTTCCCCAATGTTGAACGCAATAATTTGTAGCATTCGGCGCAATTTATCTCCTTTATTGATGCGATCCGTTACACCAAGATTTGTAAAAATAACCTCTTGCACCATTTCGCGCAAAACGAGCTCGGCATGCTCCACATCTTCTGTTACTTCTGGATAATTCCCATAAATCAAACGTTGCTCTAATAACTTTTCCTCTTCTGGCAAGGTGTTTTTTTGCGCTAATTCATAAAATGTGGTTGGCAATAAGGTAGTTTCTAGCCCCTGTAATTGCAGCACTTCTCGCAATAATTCATCCATCGCAGGTTCATAGGAACAGCATAAAATGAGTGTCGTTTCGATTGCTCCGGAAAGCAACAATTCGATCATTTCTTGCAATTTCTCCAGATATTGGGCTTCGTGAATTACCACAAACCGGCTTCCCTGAAAAGCGGCTTGAATAGTCTCAGAGGTAACCGATTCAAATTGTTTTTTAACTGTCTTATTCGAAGCATTAAGTTCCAATGCAACTTCCCCAATTTCTTGAAGGGCAGAATGCACAGCAGTTCGTTTTCCAACCCGACGCGGACCAGTTACCAGAACGATTTTACTTTGGGAAATATTTTTTGATAATTGGGCAAATTGCAAGCGTTTGATCATCGTATTGATTTTAAACAAATCTACTAGAATTATTCAATTTATCGCTTAATTATCGTGATTTCTGCGAAATTTATTCGAACCAGATTTTACTGAAGAACAAATTTGGACGGTTGGAATGCATAAATTTATTGCCGCCATAGGCTTTCAAAATGAGTAAATATTTGTCGTTTTGAATGACGCGTACCCAATGAATTCCTTCTGAATAGGTATCCGATAAACCTTCATAAACCTCCGTACCATTATCCAAATAAATGTGTTTAACTTTTGAGGCATCCGGACTTGCGATATAAATTGCGGCGTGTTCATCCAAGCCAGTTTCATCCTCAATAGGCACAATTTCCATGGAATACGTATTCCCCTGTCCCATTTCTCGGTAAATCAAATAAGGGTGGTTATCCCAAATTTTCAATTCCATCGGTTTACCGGGAAATTCTACGTTTATCCCAACCGTATCGTTAACATACGTATACGTTCTTTTGGATTTTACAGCAGATTTTTCTGCGAAAAGTTCTTCTGAAAAGGTGGCGCTTACTTTTCTTACTTTGTACCCTTTCTTTCGCAATAAATTAATTAGGCCATTTTCACCGGCAAGATGTCCCGCTCCAACGGCGCAAAACAAACTCTGATTTTTTAATAAGGTATCCAAACCAATAGCCATTTGGATATTTCTATCCACGATGAAATCCTCATACATTCCGGGAGAATAACTTAGGCTAACGCGCATCATTCTATCCAAGGAATAAATATCGCCTTTTGTGTAGAGTTCAATCATTTTTTCCTGCATCGGATTGAAAAGGTTTTGACCGACAGTGCCAAGATCAGGCTGAATCCATTCGGATGCTAAATCCAATTGCTTGTCTACGGTTTCTAGAGCAAAGAATTTTTTATCTGCATTGTAGCAATATTCCAGAAAATAGGCATCTAAAAATTGGGGCATCCCATCTTCGTTTCCATAAATAGTTTTGGTTGCTTTATTGGAAGCAGTATATGGATTTCCGGCATTATCGTAAAGGATTGTAAGTTCTTCTTTCCGTGTATCCCAATCTTCAAACAAAGAAAAGATATCTGTTTCCAATACAATCGCTTCCGCCTTTTCCAAAGCAACGTAGGTCGAATCAGAAAAACGAAATAATCTTTTGTCATTGGAATGCAAACTCCCGAAAAGAAAACTTTTCTTCTTCAAGCCATTACCAGAAATCTCCCACAATAATTCATTTTCACTTTGTATGGTTTGTGCCCAAGCAGATGAGCAAAGTAAACAACCAATAATCCATTTCCACATAATTAATTCTATCCTTTTCTTAAAATTACAAAAAATTCGTCAAAAATCACGCAATAATTCGTTCAATATGTTGGTCACCAAAAGCATACGGCATATATGCCAAAGATGGAATTGGTTTTGTAATTATAATCGGAGAACGTCTTCCTAAAGCAATTTTTCCGTGCGATTCGCTTAATCCCATTGCGTAGGCAGCATTTACTGTCAGTGCATTGAAGGCTTCCTCCGGCGTCATTTTCAATTGAATACACGCCAACGACCAAACAAAATTCAAATTTCCGGAAGGCGTTGTTCCTGGGTTGTAATCACTTGCCAAAGCTAAGGGTAAACCGTTTTCCAATAGCAAGCGGGCATTGCCGTATGGAATTCCAATAAAGAAGGAACAAGTTGGTAAAATTGTTGGCATGCAGTTGGAGTTTTTCAGTGCAAGGATATCTACTTCGGATAATTCTTCCAAATGATCTACTGATAGAGCATTCAGTTCAACCGCTTTTTTTATTCCACCCATGGCCGTAAATTGATTCACGTGAACTTTAGGAACAAGTCCATATTTTGCGCCAGCCACTAGAATTTCTTCCATTTGTTCGACGGAGAAATAGTTGCGTTCACAAAAAACATCGATAAAATCCGCTAATTTTTCTTCTGCCACAATTGGCAACATATCTTGGATGATTAAATCAATGTATGCTTGCTTGTTTTCTTTGAATGCTGTAGGAAAAGCATGTGCCGCCAAAAATGTAGCTTTTAGTTCAATTCCACACGAATCTTTTAAGCGTCTTATTACGCGCAGCATTTTTAGTTCCGATTCAACGGACAATCCATAGCCAGATTTTATTTCCAGTGCTCCCGTTCCATAAGAAATTAATACTTTAATTCGCTCGCTCGCTTGCTCAAAAAGCTCGTCTTCCGAAAGTGCATTTAGTCGGTTTGCAGAATTTAGTATTCCACCGCCTTTTAAAGCAATTTCTTCATACGATAAACCATTGATTCTGTCCACAAATTCCTCTTCTCGACTTTTGGCAAAAACGGTATGCGTATGGGAATCGCAAAATGCGGGCAATACAAATCTTCCGTCCGCATCTATAATTTCCAAATCTCTCCAGTCGTCAATTCCTCCCCAATCTTCCATCGATCCATAGGCCACAACCATTCCGTCTTCCAAAGCCAAAAAGGCATTTTCAATAATTGGGAGAACTTTCATTTCCGCGCCTTTTAAAACACTTGGGATATTCTCCCCAACTTGGACAAGGCCTTTAATGTTTTTAATCAGAATTTTTTTCATGGACTACAAGGCAAAATAATTAACTTAGTTGTACAAAAATACTATCATTCTTATGAAAAGTCTTCTACTATTTTATTTCCTTGTGTTATTTAGTGTTAATTATGCGCAAACTTTTACAGGAGGAAGTGGTTTGATATTAGATTACCAAACGGTTGATATTCCCATAAATGTGAGTGTTCCACAAGCTTCCATTAACACAACAACGTTTGGATTGGAAACAGTTTGCATCAATTTAACACATACCTATTTAAGTGATATTAGTGTGCAATTAGTTGCGCCAGATGGCACAGTAAAAACTCTTTCTTCTGGAATTGGTGGAGGAGATGATGACATGTTAAATACGTGTTTTAATGGTTTTGCAGGAAACTCCATAACTTCGGGAAGTGCACCATATTCTGGAACTTTTGCGCCGATGAGTCAAATGGGCGCTGTGAACAATGGTCAAAATCCAAATGGCATCTGGAAATTACGTGTTTCAGATAATGCAGGTGCAGATGAAGGAAATGTTTTAAATTGGTCTATTACTTTTGGCAGTAATCCAAATGATTATTTCCAGTTTTCTGAATCAGATTTACCAATCGTTGTAATTGAAACAAATGGATTAACTATTAGCAACGATATTAAAATTTCGGCCGATATGGGAATCATTTACAATGGTATAGGCAATCGAAATTATTTAACAGATGTTTTCAACGAATACAATGGGAAGATTGGCATTGAATACAGGGGGAATTATTCGCTTTCACTGCCACAAAAACCCTATTCAATAGAATTGACAGATGCTTTGGGAAATTCAATTGATTCCTCCATTTTGGGAATGCCAGCAGAAAACGACTGGTTATTGCTGGCAAATTACAACGATAAATCCTTTGCAAGGAATGTTATTCCATTTGAATTATTTGACAGTCTGGGGCATTATGCGGTTCGCTCAAAACACGTAGATGTTGTTTTGGATGGCGAATACCAAGGAATTTACTTGTTGGCAGAAAAAATAAAGCGGGATTCAAATCGAGTAGACATTTCAAAATTAGAACCGATTGAAACAATTGGGCAGGATGTTACCGGTGGCTATATTTTTAAAGTGGATTATTGGGATAATTCAAATTCGTGGCAGTCCAATTTCTCTCCGATAGGATATCCAGGATTGGATATTCATTTTGTTTACTACTATCCAAAACCACAGGATATTGTTTTGGAACAAAAGACGTATCTGCAAAATTTTATAAATGACTTTGAAACGGCTCTCTATTCACCGGATTTCGATGATCCTATAAACGGCTACAGAAAGTATATCTCCACAACTTCGTTCGTTGATTATTTTATCGTTAACGAAGTTGCTCGAAATGCCGATGGATTTAAGAAAAGCCGCTTTTTTTATAAAGATAAAGACGCCGCAGATGGAACGTTAAAAAAACTGAAAGCTGGACCAGTTTGGGATTTTGATTGGGCATTAAAAGATTTCTTTCCTGGCTGGGAAGATGGTTCTATGTTTATGTATACAAGTGTAGACCAAGATGTGCACGCACCAGGTTGGTACATCCGCTTATTAGAGGATACGATTTTTGCCAATGAAGTGCGTTGCCGTTACGAAGATTTCCGAAGAAATATTTTAAGTCTACCGTATCTGCATGCTAAAGTTGACTCGATTGCCGCCCTTGTAAATGAAAGTCAAGAATGGCATTACCTCACTTGGGGCCATTTGAACAGCAATAGTGGATCGCCGGAAGTACAAGCGCCACCAGCAACTTTTGCAGAAGAAATCGAGCGCT
>CANJSS010000018.1 GCA_947476955.1 Flavobacteriales bacterium | reverse complement strand
TATACAAATGCAGTAATAAGCCCGGGAGTTAAAATTGGCAATGGTGCTGTTATTGGCGCGAATAGTCTCGTATTAGAAGATGTTCCTGAAAATGCAATAGTTGGTGGTTCTCCAGCTAAGGTTTTGAGAATTTTAGATCGTAATTAATATTATTAAAAAGTATAAGTTTCTTTTTAATAATATTATTTTCCCGGAAGGCAAGGGTTCAATCCACTTCTGTAAATATTATGGATGCTAGGGGACCAAGTTTTCACAAAGGTCAAATTTCACAACTGGATGCGCTAGATCAATTTCAAATTGTACATTTATTGTTGCATCCTAAGAATTGGCGAACCATTTTTATTGGAATACTTACGAAAACAGCAAACGTTTTTTAGAAGGATTAAAATAGTAAATTTGTCTTGCGTCTTATTTAAAGAGGAAGTTATCCATGCGTAAATTATTATTGGTTAGTTCAAACACAATTCATACGTATAAGTATTTGCAATTAGTTGAAGACTATTTTGATGAGATATTGGTGATAACAAATCAGAAATCAACAGATTATGATTATCCAACAGTTGAACTAAGTTTTAATCTGAAAATTAAAAACCTTTTTTCGACAGTCAAAGAAATAAAGAAGCAAATCGATTTATTTCAGCCTTCAATCATTCATGTGCATCAAGCAAATAGTTATGCATTTTATACGTTTTTAGCGCATAAAAAATCAATTGTCCCAACCGTATTAACAGCATGGGGAAGTGATGTGCTTTTACTGCCTAAAAGCAGTTTCTTATTGAAGAAAATGGTGCAGTTCAATTTGCGGAACGCCGATTTTCTTACCTCCGATTCAACTTTTATGGCGGCGGAAATGAAGAAATTGGCCACTTTAAAAAGTGAGATTTTAATCGCTAATTTTGGAATTGATGTGACGCCAATTGCCTGTGAAAAAGAAAATATTATCTACTCCAATCGCTTACACAAAAAATTATACCGTGTAGATAAAATTATTGAAGCTTTTGCTCGGTTTAAAGAAAACAAGGAAAGAAAAGACTGGCGTTTGGTTGTAGCGGCAACGGGAACTGAAACTGAAAATTTGAAAGACAAAACGAATAAATTGGGTTTAACCGATGCTGTCGAATTTGTTGGCTGGATTCAAAAAGAAGACAACGAAAAATGGTATTCAAAAGCTAAAATTTGGGTTTCAATTCCAGAATCAGATGCCACATCCATCAGTTTATTGGAAGCCATGGCATGCGGTTGTATTCCTATCGTTTCAGATTTACCAGCGAATCGCGAATGGATTGAGCCCGGTATCAATGGAATCGTGGTGGAAGATTTGGAATGTGATTTTATGTCCGATGCGCTAGAATTGAACCAAACAACTGCCATCGATAGAAATAAGCAAAGAATTACTGATGACGGAACAAAAGATTCTAATCGCACAAAATTTCTGCAACTCTACCAACGAATTTTAAAGAAATGGTAAAGATTTGTCATATAACAAGCGTTCATTCTTGGGATGATACTAGAATCTTTTTCAAAGAATGTAGCAGTATTGCTGCAGCGGGTTATGATACTACATTGCTTGTTGCAAATGGAGTGGATGATTTCATTAATGGGGTGAAAATTGTTTGTGTTCCAATAGAAAATAAAGGAAGATTACAACGTATATTATTTGCTGGAAAAAGAATGCTTCAAAAGGCAGTGGAGATAGAAGCGGATATTTACCATTTACATGATCCTGAATTATTAAGAATTGCCCTCAAATTAAAAAAACAAACGGGTGCAAAAGTTGTTTTTGATGCCCACGAAGATCTTCCTAAACAAATATTAGATAAAGGATGGATTCCATCTTTTTTAAGGGTAACAATATCAAATTTAGCACATCGTTATGAAATGAAAATCACTTCAAAATTGGATGGTGTGATTTCTGTGACGGAAACTATTTGCGATAGATTTAGATTATCGAACAAACAGGTGGCGTTGGTCGCCAATTTCCCAAAATTAGATGAAATAACTTTGCTTTCTTCCAACAAAGAGGTGAAAAAAGTTGAAAATTCTATCTGTTACGTAGGTGCGCTTTTTCCAACTAGGGGAATCAAAGAATTGGTTATTGCAGTTGGAAAGACAAATGCTACATTGTTATTAGCTGGAAAATTTTCAGAAAAAGAGTTTGAAGAAGAAGTTAAACGTCTGGATGGATGGAAACAGGTCAATTTTTTTGGATACCTGGATCGGGAAGGAATTGTTGAACTTTTGCAGAAATCCAGAATAGGAATGGTTACACTTCATCCAACAAAAAGCTATAAAGAATCTTTGCCAATCAAGTTATTTGAATATATGTTGGCCAAATTACCAATTATTTCAAGTGATTTTGAGTTTTGGAAACCTCTTGTAGAAGGCAATAATTGTGGCATAATGGTAAATCCTTTAGATACCGATCAAATTGCTGAAAAAATCAGATATTTATTGGATAATCCAGCCTTATGCGAAGAATTAGGAAATAATGGTTACAACGCTGTCTCAACAAATTATTCTTGGGAATCTCAAGCGAAAAATTTACTTGAGTTTTATGCAACACTAAAGTAAGATATTGGAAAATAGAATTACATATTTCCGTAAAAATCATCTTGAACTGTTTCTGGCAGGTTTCTTTTTCGTTTTGATTAATGCGTCAAAAATGGCAGGGCCTTATATTCTGTTAGTAGCTATTGTGATTCTCGCAAATTTTTTGAGAAAAGAAATTGTCTTTAAATGGAACAAATTTAGTTTGCTTTTTGCCTTGCTATATGTTGCTTACGCAGTTGGAATTATTTGGACCGAAAACATGGATCAAGCATCAAAATACCTCGAGAATAAAGCTGTTTTCCTCCTCTTTCCGTTTTTGTTTTCCTTCCGAAAACCAGCTGGTTTTAATATTCAAATTATATTTTGGGGCTTAATTGGTACAACTTTAACTGCTTTTGTTTTAAGTCTTTATGTCGCAATTCCGTGTTATTTTGAGCATTTTTCATTCCCGTATTGTTTCTTGAAAAGTCACTTATCGCCTAAAATGCATCCTACTTACATGAGCGTTTTTGCATTAATGTCGATGGTTTCTGCTTTTATGCTAATGAAAAATAAATCGATTAATAGGTTGGTATTTAGTATATTGATGGTGATTCTAATTGTTTACACCTTTCTATTGCTATCGTTGGCGGGTTTGTTGTCCATACTTTTACTTGGAGCAATTGTATTTTTTAGTTACCTAAAGAAAAGATTTTCCTGGAAAATATTGCTCGGTTGCATAACCATTGGAATTTCCTTATTGGTGGTATTAGTGTTCTCTACACCGTTTATTCGTGAGGATATCCGCGAAACCGCTCGTACCACGGAACGCTATTTTCAGTCACCAGAAAAATTTATCCAAAATTTAAGTGAGTCGCCGTCAAGTTCAGAAACGCGCTTGGTGATGTGGTCGATAGCGTGCGAAGAAATTGCCAAGCATCCTTTTGGAGTTGGAACAGGAAATGTGGATATTTATTTGGGTAAAAACATTCGAGAAAAAGGCAATCCTACCTTTGCGGAGAAGCAATACAACCCGCATAATCAGTTTTTACAAACACAATTAGAAATCGGAATTTTCGGTTTATTGATTTTGATGAGCATAACTATTGGCGGCGTAGTTTATAGTTTCAGGAAGCGAAACACCGTGTTGATTATTCTGTTTTCCAGCCTCTTCCTGAACTCACTTTTTGAATCGATGCTGCAATTACAAGCGGGCATAATTTTCTATTTGTTCTTCTTTCTTCTAATGGAAATTAATGAACAATCAAATCTCAAAAATTCGAATTCTTGAAAACAATAACGGTTGTCATTCCATGCAGAAACGAACGCAATTACATTGCTGAATGTATCGAAGCAATTTATGCATCTGTGCTCCCTGATTCAACAGCAATTAAGGTATTTATTGTGGATGGAATGAGTGAGGATGGAACACGCGAATTAGTGAATCAGTTCATGGCGAAGCATGCAGATTTATACTTGGTCGATAACCTAAAACAAGTAACACCTTTTGCATTTAATCTCGGAATTGCCGCAGGAGGAAAAGTTGACTATGTGCAAATTGTAGGCGCCCGTCATATTTTAAGTTCAAATTATTTGGCCAATTGTATGCAGCTGCTTGAACAAGATAATTCCATTTGGTGTGTTGGCGGTAAAATTGTCAATGAGTACGTAAACGAAACGGGTCGTGTTATTTCCAAAGCGATGTCTACAACTTTCGGAATGGGCTTAGGAAATTTCAGAACACTCGATCAATCGGGTTTCACAGATACCGTCACGAGTCCAATGTATCCCTATTGGGTTTTTGAAAAAATTGGTTTTTTCGACGAGGAATTAATTCGTAATCAAGACGATGATTTCAATTACCGCGTTACAAAATCAGGCGGTAAAATTTATTATAACAACGATATCTCATTGAAATACTACGTTCGAGGAAATTACGAAGGACTTTGGAGACAATTCTTCCAATATGGGTATTGGAAAGTTTTTGTAAACAAAAAACACAAAGCTGTGACAACACTGAGACAGTTAGTACCACCAATGTTTGTTGTATATCTGTTTACTTGGACATTGTCCATGTTTATTGGATTCAATGTGTTTTTTGCTTTTTCTTTGCCATTAATTGGCTATCTTCTTTTAAGCATGTATTTTACAATGATTATAAGTGATAACAAAACAAATAAATGGGACGTTTTTAAAACCTTTCCGATATTGCATATAAGTTATGGACTCGGTTATTTAAAAGGAATTATTGATTTTTTAATTTTAATTAAAAAACCTTCCAATAAACAAAAACGATTATCACGATAATTTGTACCTTCGAATCTCAAATCACGAATCCCGAATCCCAAATCAATGAGCATGATCCCATTTTCTCCACCGCGTATTGACCAGAAAGTAATCGATGAAGTAACGGCTGCGTTGCAAAGCGGCTGGATTACTACTGGTCCGCGGACGAAATTATTTGAGAAAAAAATAACGGAATATTGTGGCTGTAAAACTACAATTGCTGTGAATTCGTGGACAATGGGTATGCAAGTTCTATTGCATTATTGGGGAATTGGAGAAGGAGACGAAGTAATTCTTCCTGCATATACGTATTGCGCAACTGCAAATGTTATTATTCATGCTGGCGCAAAACCAGTTATGGTGGATATTAATGAAGAAGATTTTAATATTTCTGTTGCTGCAATTCGAAACGCAATTACACCGCGCACAAAAGCAATTATTGCAGTAGATTTGGCTGGTTTTCCATGTGATTATAACTTAATTAATTCTTTAGTTAAAGAAACGGCGATTCAAGCACAATTCAATCCCAATTCAGCAGTACAAAAACAACTAAATCGTATCTTGGTGATTGCGGATGCAGCCCATAGTTTCGGTGCAAAAATGTTTGGAAAACGCAGCGGATCTTTAACCGATGTTTCTACCTTTTCTTTTCATGCAGTAAAGAATTTAACAACTGCTGAAGGTGGTGCAATTTGTTTTAATTTACCGGATGGTTTTAACCACGACGAAATCTATAGTAAATTTTGCACATTAATTTTGCACGGACAAAACAAGGATGCTTTGGCAAAGACACAAAAAGGAAATTGGCGTTACGATGTGGAAGAGCCAGGTTTTAAATGCAATATGACTGATTTACAAGCTGCAATAGGTTTAGTGGAACTCGAAAGATACCAGGAGAATTTAGACCGTAGAAAAGAGATTTTCAAGCAATATGATGCCGCTTTTTCTTCTGAAAAATGGGCTATTATTCCTATGCATACAACAGATATAAAAGTAACTTCCTACCATTTGTACCAATTGAGAATCGATGGAATAAATGAATCGCAGCGCGATCGAATCATGCAAGCAATTTTTGACCAAGACGTTTCTGTAAATGTGCACTTTTTACCATTGCCAACATTAACAGCCTATAAAAAGCGGGGGTATAAAATCGAAGATTATCCGGAAACCTGGAATAAATACCAAAATGAAATTTCATTGCCCGTTTATTTTAATTTGACAGATACACAGGTTAAAATGGTTATTGAAGCGGTTAAGAATGCCGTTAATGGGATTTGAAAATTCAAAAAAATTAGAAATGAAACGAGCCTTTGATTCCATTGTATCGTTATTTATCTTAATTTGTTTCTTACCATTTGGAATAATTTTAGCGTTTTGGATTTCATTGGAATCTAAAGGTGGAATATTTTATAGACAACAACGAATTGGATTAAATGGCAATCCATTTTATATCTTGAAATTTCGAACGATGAGAAAGAATGCTGATCAGTTTGGTAAACTCACCGTTGGCATGCGAGACGCGCGTATTACACGAGCTGGGTATTTTTTAAGAAAGTTTAAATTAGATGAATTCCCTCAGTTTATTAATGTTTTGAAAGGTGAAATGAGTATCGTTGGTCCACGACCAGAAGTGCAAGAATATGTGAATCTGTACACTGTGGAACAGCAAAAAATTCTAAATGTAAAACCCGGGATTACCGATTATGCTTCCATTGAGTTTTTTAATGAAAATGAATTACTCGGAAATTCGGAAGATCCCAACAAAACCTACATTGAAATTATTATGCCTGCAAAACTAGAGATGAATAAAAAATATTTGGATAATCCTTCCTTACGACAAGATATGAAGATTATATGGCAAACATTTACTAGAATAATTAATCGTTAGAAGATTTAACGCATAAATTCCGATAATGCTGTATCGATGAGAAAAAGATTTTGGTTTATAGATTTTATTTTTTTGATTTTTTTATGTCTCGTAATCTATTTCGGAGAGAAACCAACTGCAATTCTTTTTATTGGCAATAGTTACACGTACAGAAACGACATGCCTGAAATATTTTTGGAAATTGCGAAGTCAAAAGGAAAACATGTCGTTGTGGAGCACTGCACACAAGGGAAAGCAACCTTGCATATACAATCAAAGAGAGATGAGTTGTATGAAAAAATTAACAGCAGAAAATGGGATTACATTATAATTCAGGCCTCCAGTCGTGATTTAATCAGAGATTCTGTAATTATTTATTCTAAAACGATTCCAGCTTTAAAGAAAATATTTTCGGCAATTAAGAATAGTAATCCCACTGCTAAAAAGTTATTCTTTATGACTTGGGGGTATAGAAATGGCTTCAAACCCTACGACGATATCGATAGTTATGCTGCTATGACACGAAAAGTTAAAAAAGGATATTTGAATCTTAAGAAAATGTTTGGAATTGGCGTTGTTCCAATCGGAATGGCTTGGTATAATGTGCGACAAAAACACAAGGATTTAATTTTATACGTTAAGGATGGTGCGCATCCAAGTTTAAAGGGTTCTTATCTCACAGCATGTTGTTTTTATGCTGGAATCTTTAAGGAAAAGGCTGTTGGATCGACTTATTATAGTTTACTTTCCCCACGAACGTGCAGAATTCTTCAAAGGACTGCAACACAAAGTGTTTTGGCTCAAAAAAAACGTTACGGATTAAACTAAAAAATTACATTTTTTGTATGTGTAATTTGCATCAATGCATTAAAAATGCCAGCCCGCAGCCTATAAAAATAGAAACGAGTTTTAGTAAGTTATACTTATGATTTTCAGAGGTTTCAAAAATAATAGTCGTGGAAATATGTAAAAACATTCCAACTACAATTGCCAATATTATATGGTAATCCAAGCCAATTTCTCCTGGTAAAGTTAACATTCCAATCACAACGCCAATAGGTGTCATAATTCCAAATAGCATTAACACAAACCAGGATTGTAAATTCGTTAACTTGGTGTTAATCAATAATGTCATTAAAGCGATGGCAACAGGCAGTTGGTGGAATAATATTCCCAAGAGTAAGGAGTTGTCATTTCCATGACTGTGTCCATGATTTTGTGCATGGGTTGTAATAACATCAAATCCCATCACTTGATTTCCCAGCGGAATTCCCTCTAAAACAGAATGCACCGCAAGGGAAATGAAAAGTCCCCAAGGCATTTTTTGTCCTTTGTGAACGTGAACGTGGCCATGTTCAATTCCGCCAGAGAAAAATTCCATGAGCAATTGAATAAGAAAACCAACTAAAATATACACGCCAATCGCAGCACTTCCTTCCTCGTAAAGTTCTGGAATGAAATGCGTAAAAGCAATTGCCAAGAGAAATCCGCCACTAAACGCAAGCAATAACTTAATGATTTGAGCCTTATTCGTTTGCTGCAAATAGGTTACAAAAAAACCTCCTAGGGCGACGGAAAACAATAAACTCGATAATACGATTATTCCAGACATTATAATTTTTTAGCTAGTATTATTAATCGATCCGATTCTGCTGAATCAAAATCAGAAAGTGAAAAATCACCAAAAGTATTCAGAATTTCAAATTTATTCGCCGTTAAAAGTTGCTCAAAATCTTCTCTTTTCAAAGCTTGTACCCTTTCTGTGAAATGAAATTTTTTGCCCTTATCTTCAAATCGAATTTCTTTGAAAATATGCGAACCATCAAAAAATCGTTCCAACTCAAATGTAATTCCATCTATCGTTTTGGACTCATTGCGAATTAAAGTGTCAATTACTTTTTGAGCATTCATAAAGTCGATGATTAAAAAACCATTTTCAACCAACATTTCATGCATGGACTGAACTACTTTTTCATTTTCAGAAATAGTATCGAAATAACCGAAACTTGTAAAAAGATTAAAGATAGCATCGAATTTTTGTCCAACGAGAACTTCCCGCATATCGTGAACTGCGAACTTTAGATTTTGAGTCTCATTCTGTTTTGCAGCTTCAATGCTGTTTATCGAAAGATCAACGCCCAGAACAGTAAAACCTAGTTTATTAAGCGTAATGGAGTGTCGACCTTTTCCACAAGCCAAATCCAAAAGAGAAGAACTTTTCTTGATTTGCAGAAAGTTTACTAAATTAGAAATGAATACAGCTGCTTCAACGTCATTTCTGTTCGCATATAATGTATGATAGTAAGAGGTGTCAAACCAATCGGCAAACCATTCTTTTGAATCCATGACACCAAAGATAACCTTTCTATTCCATTCTTTTATTCTGATTTTAGCACAAGTTTGTTCGCCTTGCACCGCAATTCGTTATTTTTGTTTTAAATAATGGGAATTTTGACCATTTAGATAGATTGGTGGATAAGTATAAAAATACTATTTTGAAGAAAATTGGAATTACCGGTGGAATAGGAGCAGGAAAGTCAGTAGTTGGAAAAGTGTTGGAAGCAATGCATTTTCCGGTTTATTATTCTGACCAAGAATCCAAGAAACTTGCTGATTCCCATCCTCAAATTCGCGAAGAATTACAAAAACTTTTAGGAAATGAAGTCTATTTGGATAATGAATTAAATCGTGGGTTTTTAGCAGATAAAATTTTTAAAGATGCTGCGATTCGCGAAAAAATAAATGCAATCATTCATCCACATGTTCGTTTAGGATTTGAAAAATGGGCGCAAACTCAGCAGAGTGAATTGGTTTTCAATGAAGCAGCAATTCTTTTTGAAACTGGAGCATTTAAGATTATGGATGCCACGATTTTGGTGACTGCACCTTTGGATATAAAAATAAAACGTGTGCAATTGCGCGATGGGATTACTAGGGAACAGGTCTTGGATCGAATGGCAAACCAATGGACGGATGAGCAGAAAATCCCTTTAGCAGATTACATTCTTGTAAATGATGGTATGCAGCCCTTACTGACTCAAATTGAAGTATTAATTGAAAAATTAATGTAACAAACTGATTGTTGGTAGTTTAATTTAACTCTTCGAAATCGTCAAAATCATCTTCCTTCTTTTTGCCATTGAATTGTTGAAATGAGGAACTTGCCTGCACAAATGGTTTACCAGAAATCAAATAGGTAAAGGCATTAGCCATCTTTACTAACATACTTAAAAGAAAGAAGAACCCAATTATTTTAAAAATAAATCCAAAAATAGGGGTGTCTTCAATGTTTAAAATGCTTTCGTGAAACCATATAGAAATAGGGTTCTTAGAAAATTCAGGATAATTTATGAATAAAATAAATACGGAAATTGCAATAATAATCACACTTATTTCAGCCTTAAGATTGAAATTCATCCGCATCTTAGAAAGACCTCCCTGTCCCATCATTTTGAACATCGCCAACTGATTTTGCTGATTTTGTAATTTCCCTATAAAATAAGTCAACAAAACTAGACCGGCCATTATTAAATGGTAAATCGAAATGTTTTCATTCTCCAAATCCAAGCAAAAAAGAAAGGTAACATCTACTAAAAACAAGTATTTTATTGCTTTAATAACGTAGTCTTCTTGCACAGTTTTTGTTCTGCCAGATCGCAGTATTGAAATGCCTATTTCAAAAATCCCCCATATAAATCCATAAATAGCGAACACTACACCCAGACGAAAAATATAATTTAGTAATTCCATAAACGTAAAGTTCGTTATTTTTTTTGATTGCCCAATTCGATTAAAAGGAATTGATGCCAATTTCACAAATAGTTTACCCGAAAAATCCCTTCAATAAATATAGCTTTATGCACTATGTGATGTATCAAAAATCCCTTTTAAATTATTATTTTTGGTACTTAACCATTTAAAATATGAAAAAATATATATTATCCATCGGATTAGTTTTTGCAAGCATTTTTCATTTTTCAGCAGAAGAAGGAATGCTTATTCCATCGCTTATCGCGGCTTTTGAATCGGATATGAAAGCTAAAGGAATGAAGCTAAGTGCAAAAGACATTTACGATGTTAATAATTCTAGCCTAAAAGATGCAATTATGCATTTTGGCGGAGGTTGCACTGCGGAATTAGTTTCTAGTAAAGGATTGCTTCTGACAAACCACCATTGTGGATATTCGCAAATACAATCCCATTCTTCTCTAGAAAAAGATTATTTGAAAAATGGTTTTTGGGCAAAGAATCTTTCGGAAGAATTACCGAATCCTGGTTTATCTGCTTCTCGCATGGTGAGAATCGATGATGTTACCGCCGCAATGCTATTTGGGGTCAATTCAAATGATAACGCAGCTGTTCGAACGGAACAAATGCAAAAAAATATGCAAAAGTTGATTCAAGATGCAATTCAAGGAACCCATTACGAAGCTGAAATTAAACCATTTAATTACGGAAACGATTTCTATATCATAGTTAAAGAGGTATTTAAGGACATAAGATTGGTTGGCACTCCACCAAATTCTATCGGTAAATTTGGTGGCGATACCGATAATTGGGTTTGGCCGAGACATACGGGAGATTTTTCTGTGTTTAGAATCTATTCCGGAACGGATAACAAACCTGCTCCGTTTTCTACTTCGAACATTCCATATGTTCCATTGCATTTTCTGCCAATTTCATTCAAGGATAGAAAAGTAGGTGATTTTACTATGGTATATGGTTTTCCAGGTGAGACGGAACAACATGTTTCTTCCGGATACCTTAAATTTATTGTGGAAATGGAACGGCCAGCGCGAATTAAGATGCGCGAAAAATCATTGGGAGTAATGGACGCTGCAATGCGTTCTTCAGATGCCGTGCGTATAAAATATTCCGCAAAGCAAGCGAGTATAGCAAATGCATATAAAAAATGGATCGGACAAGTGGATGGTTTAAAAAGTTTGGATGGCGTTTCTATAAAGATTTCTCGTGAAAAGGAGTATACCAATATGGCTGCTACACGCGTGGATTGGGAAAATAAATATGGAAAGGTAATCTCAGATTTAAATACGCTGGTGGAAAAAGAAAGCCAGTGGGAATTTGAATACTCTATGGCAATTGAATACTTATATGTTGGTCCTGAGTTTTATAAATTAACGCGAGGAATAGAAGATTTAACAACAAATTATCTTAAATACAAGGAAAAAGGCGAGTTAACGACTCAAATCGATAAATTAATCAAGGCGGCTGATGGATTCTTTAAAAATTACGACGCACAAGTAGATCAGAAAATATTTGATTTATTAACCGAAGAGTATATTATACAGAAGAACACAGAGAAATTTAAATCTACTTTGTCGAATTTGAAGGGATTGAGTGAAGAGATTTTTGAGAAATCAATATTTACCAACAAGGACCGTTATATTGCATTTTTAAATAAATTCAAGGAGAAAAATGAGAAAGCAGTTAAAAGCTGTTTTAAAGATCCAGCCTTTAAACTATACACCATTTTTAACAAAGATTTTAGGGAGAACGTATTGCCAAAATACCAAGCCTTCGACGATAAAATGACTGTTTTATTAAAAAACTATGTTGCAGGAAAATATGAAATGTTTCCAAATGACAAACATTGGGCGGATGCAAATAGTACCTTGCGAATTACATATGGAAAATTAGAAGGTTCTGCTCCAACCGATGGAATGATGTATACGGAGCATACAACACTGGATGGTTTAATTGTAAAATACAACACTGGAAATCCAGATTTTGATTTGTTGCCAAAAATGTTGGAAATGCATAAAAACAAGGATTATGGAGATTATGCTCAAAATGGAGAATTATGGGTTTGTTTCACTGGTTCAAACCATACTACTGGTGGAAATTCTGGATCGCCAGTAATTGATGCAAATGGGAATCTTATGGGCCTCAATTTTGATCGCACCTGGGAAAGTACAATGTCGGATTTTATGTTTGATCCCAATCGTTGCAGAAATGTAGTTGTCGATATTCGCTATGTTCTATGGGTTATGGACAAGTATTCTGGCGCAAAACATCTAGTGGACGAAATGGTTCTGATGAGGGAATAGCAATTAATTGGTAAAAAAAAAGGAGAATGAATAGCAACTTAACTATCATTCTCCTTTTTTTATGTTTTAAATTACCCTTTTAATGGACAAATAAATCGATTACAAGTTATGCATATTAAGGTGTTTTCACCGTTAAACGTGCAGCGCTCTTGATTCTGTTGCGTCCATCGCTGCTTCCTTCATACCTTCAGAATAGGTTGGGTGCGGATGGCTTATTCTAGCAATATCTTCTGCAGAAGCACGAAATTCCATTGCTACAACTGCTTCCATAATCAAATCCGCCGCACGGGCAGCTATCATGTGAACTCCAAGAACTTCATCTGTGTTTTTGTCAGCAAGTATTTTGATTAAACCTGCCGTATCCATGCTTGCGCGCGCTCTTCCCAAAGCTTTAATTGGGAAGGAGCCAACCTTATATTCTACGCCCGCAGCTTTCAGTTCCTCCTCTGTCTTACCAACTGCAGCTACTTCAGGCCATGTGTACACAACGCCAGGAATCAAATTATAATTAATATGTGGTTTTTGTCCAGCAATAAATTCTGCGACGTAAACTCCTTCTTCTTCTGCTTTATGCGCCAGCATCGCGCCACGAACAACATCTCCCAAAGCATATATCGTTGGAATAGTAGTTTGTAAATGGTCATTCACCTCAATTTGTCCGCGCTCATTTGCTTTCAAACCGATTGCTTCTAAATTTAATCCTGCGGTATATGCCTTTCTGCCAACAGCAACAAGACAATATTCTGCTTCAAATGTAACTTCTTCACCTTTTTTATTTAAAGCGGTTAAGACAACTTGTTTCCCAGTATTTACAACTTTTTGTACACGGTGCTCTAAGTTGAATTTGAATCCTTCTTTTTTTAACACTTTTGTCAATTCCTTACCAAGTGTTAAATCCATCGTTGGAATAATCGTATTTGCAAATTCAATCACTTCGATTTGCGTACCTAAACGAGCAAATACGGACCCTAGCTCCAATCCAATTACTCCTCCTCCAATGACTAGCATCTTCTTTGGAATCTCAGACATGTTCAATGCTTCGGTAGAAGTTATGATTCGTTTTTTATCTGGTTCCATTCCTGGAAAGAAATTTGGTTTGGATCCTGTTGAAATTATAATATTCTTAGAGGATAGTAGTGTTTCTTTTCCATCTTTATCAGAAACTTTCACTGTGTTTTTATCCACGAATGAACCAATGCCATGGTAGACATCCACTTTATTTTTATCCATTAGAAATTTAATTCCTCCAGATGTTTGCGCAACAACTTCATTCTTGCGTTTCACCATTTGTGAGATATTCGCTTGAACGCTTTTTACATCAATTCCATGCTCTTCAAAATTATGCACAGCATTGTGAAAATGTTCTGAGGAATCCAATAGTGCTTTAGAAGGAATACAGCCTACATTCAAACAAGTGCCACCCAATGTGGAATATTTTTCTATAAGCGCGGTTTTCATTCCTAATTGTGCGCATCTTATCGCAGCAACATATCCACCAGGGCCAGAACCAATAATTGTGACGTCGTAAGTACTCATTTTATTTATATTTTGTAAACAAAGGTAGGATTTATCCATTAATTAACCGATGAAAATTAACTGTAATTTGGCGAGGTATATATTTTTCAAAAGGAATCCTTTAACCATAAAAAAAGGGTTGCCAAATTGACAACCCTTTGCATATAAATTAAGTGAATTTACATTTTGATAAATTTCACAGTTTCATTTTGATTACCAGCATTGAACTTAACAATGTATGTTCCATTTCTGAAATCAGAACCATCGATTGTTAAAGTTTGTGCTCCAGCATTAACATTTTTCTTAAGTATCGTTTTCACCAAAACACCTGAAATATTGTATACCTGAACTGTAACGTTAGAGGATTCAGAAAGGTTGAACGTTAATGTTGTGTTATCCGTTGTTGGGTTTGGATACGTCTTTAATTTAGTTTTGAATACTTCGTTGCCATTTGCATCATTTTCTCCAATGCCTAAGTAAGCTGCTGAACTCCAAATTCCACGTCCATAAGTTCCGATATAGATTTCACCTGGACGACCGTTACCTTCATTCCACTCTCTCCAAGATTGACGAACATGAAATACTGGTGTTCCTTCAAATCCTGCAGAAGCATTATCCCAAGTCGCTCCGCCATCTTCAGTAACGAAAACACCTTCAGCTGTTCCAACAACAATAATATCTGGATCATTTCTATCAATTATTCCATCGTAACATGCAACGTTACTTGGAGATGTAATGTTTGCAAGTGCTGTGAAAGATGGGGTTGCTGCAGTTGCGTTTAACGTTCTTCTATTAGAAGCGCCAAAACCACCAAATAAGACTACATCATCTGGATTACTTGGATTAACCGCTAAACCTTCAAAGTTTGTTGCTATAATCTTAGTTGCTGAAGTTCCGCTTGGGGGGGTTGCTAGAGTCGATCCCGAATAACCTGCCTTGGAGGCAAAACTTGGGTCGGAGGTGTAAATACTGCCTAAGCCATCAATCCTCCAAACGCCATTTGAGCCACCAATTATATAGCAGTGGTCAAGATTTTTTGAGAATTCGATATCCACTTTCATATTGTCATTACTTCCAACGAATGAACTTCCAATTCCTTGCGCGATTTTTAACCATTGTGGGTTTTGTGCAGAAAGACGCAAGGCATTTCTTGTTCCCCATAATTCACCTCCGTTTATGTTTACATACATAAGCATCCATGATTGGTAAGGATCTTGAATTACTAAAGTGTCCCAAGCAACGTTGAATGCTACAGTATCGCTACCTAAACTAAACTGTTCTCCTGTCGCTGCGTTTTCTCCAAAGTAGTGTGTGTATGTTCCAATGCCTCCAACAACGACAGTATCTGTTCCTGTTGAGAAATCAACTAATAAGGAATCACCCACTGAAACTGGAGCTATAGAAGCACCAAGATAGTCCCAAGTATAGTTTTCTAATTCTACAATTTGACCATTCAAAGAATTTGTTACCGAAATATCTGTAACAGAACTTGAGTAATATAAGGTGTCATCAAAATGCAGAGAAGTTGGTGTAACATAATTCATACTATCCCCTGATGAACGGCTAGGAATTCGTAATGTAGCCCCAGCATTATAATTCTTTGTTGGAACGTAAACTACAGAATCTTCGGAATTAGTATCATAGTATTCTGCTAAAGTGTAAGAAGTAACAAACGGGTGAATTGAACCTTCTGTTCCTGCTGGTGCATAAGAAGATGGGAATGTTGGAACAAAAGAGCTCCATGTTTCACCGCGATCACCTGATCTTGAAATACTGTTGTAATAAATAGAAGAGAACATCACCTTTGGATTGAAGAAAGATATTTCACACGCAAATCCATCACCACCATTTACTTCTCTAAATTCTTCGAATGTAGATAAGGTATGGTCGTTATAAAGTGTACCATTATCTTGTGCTCCACCCATCACAGAACCATCTCTATCGAATGCGATTCCGTAGAATTGTGTAACATTGTATCCACGATTTGCAGGAAACCATGTATTTCCATAATCATTTGTAACTGCTATACCTCCATCGTTTCCAACGTATAATCTATTTAAATTATCCCACTTCATTTCGTGGTTGTCTGCGTGCACATATATTGGAGAAAATGGATTAGAGAACCAATTTGATATTTTTTCAAAACCACCAAATGGAGGATTGTTTACAGTTTGTTGCCATTTCCAAATATCGATTCCACCGATTAAAATCTTTTCATTGTTATTTGGCGTAACCGTTACGATTGTGTTATACGTTCCTTGATCTCTATAGATATCCAAGTTACTTGGTGTGCCTGAAGCACCTACGAATTGATACCAAGTATTTCCATTATCGTGGGAAACATTCATCCCTTGCAAGTTACTTCCAGTTCGAACTGCATAAAGAGAATAATTACCAGCTACACGAGCATGTGAAATTGCGTACTCAATTCGAGCAGATCCAGTTGGTACTGAACCACTTCCGCTTCCTGATTTATCTATCCAAGAAGTTCCACCATCGTTTGAAATGTATGTTTTATTTGAACCAATTGCAGCAACAACAACTAGTCCATCTTTTGAAATCTGTAAGGAGTTACAAGATCCTGACGCAATTGTCACTCCAGTAACTGCAGCATCGCCAATTTTCCATTTTTTAACGCCTGAAGACGTTGCCATCCAGGCATAATCATCTGCATTGGAGGATACAATTTCGTTGCAATTTGTTGTTCCTGGAACTTTAGCCCACGTATCACCATTGTCTGTAGAATACCAAACACCATTTCCATTCCATGCTTCCACTGAAGAACCAGATGCAACATACAATGTACCATCTTTTGTTTGAGTCATACTTGAAATGTACGGAGACGCTCCTGAATTGATATACGAACTTACTCGTCCCCATTGGTTACCACGATTGGAAGAAACAAATAAACCACCGGAAACGCCTCCAGCCCATACACGATTTACATTCGATCGGTCAACTTGAATTGCTCTTGTTCTACCACCAATGTTATCAGGGCCTTGTTCTTGAAACGTAATCGTTTTACTTTGCGCACTTTTACGAATTTGAGAACGAATTAGTTGTAATTTTTCACTCGTAATTGGCTCACCCGTCTCTTGGTCAATATATCTTGCCTCAAGCCATTTTTTTGCATCATCTGCTGATTTTGAATCCATAGAAGGTAATTCCTTCTTGGAATAAGATCCCTCAGAACCGTTGAAGTTCAAGGGTGAAACTGCAAAAATAGCTGCAATTGCAACCAGACCTGCTGAACCGATAAATAGTTTGTTACGTTTCATAATGTAGTTTTTTCTCAAGTTTGTTTACGCGACCGCCAAAATAATAATAAAAATCATTCTAAATTCATTATTGCTTTCGTAATCGCAATTTTAATCTTACAAATTTAATTTATTTTTCAATTTAACACAAAAATATTTAATAATTCCAAAGTGAAAATATACATGTCAAAAAATTAGAAAAGGTGTTTTTCAGCATGGTAAGAGGATCTAACTAAAGGGCCACTTTCAACATACCTAAATCCCATCTCCATTCCAATTTCTCTATATCTATCAAATCTTTCTGGTGTAACGAATTCTACGATTGGTAAATGTTTTGAAGTTGGCTGTAAATATTGTCCCAACGTTAAAATGTCTACTTGTACACTTCTAAGATCTTCCATTGCTTCAATAATTTCCTGATCCGTTTCCCCAAGTCCTAACATGATGCCAGATTTGGTGCGCATTCCTCCTTTTTTCAATCGGAAAAGCACCTCTAAACTTCGATCGTACTTTGCTTGAATTCGAACTTGTTTCGTCAATCGTCGCACTGTTTCTAAGTTATGGGAAACAATTTCCGGAGCAACATCGATAATTTTCTGCAGATTCTCCCAATTTCCCGCAAAGTCCGGAATAAGTGTTTCCATAGTAGTTCCAGGGGATTGGTGTCGTATTGCCTTTACAGTTTGTACCCATATTTCCGACCCGCCATCTTTCAAATCATCCCGATCTACGGATGTAACAACAGCGTGTTTGATTCCCATCGTTTTTACACTATGCGCAACTTTTCCTGGTTCAAAATTGTCCACTTCCTCCGGTCGTCCCGTTTTTACGGCGCAAAAACCACATGATCGCGTGCAAATGTTTCCAAGAATCATAAATGTTGCAGTTCCTTCACCCCAACATTCGCCCATATTTGGACAACTACCGCTTTCGCAAATGGTGTGAAGTTTGTGTTCATCTACTAAAGAACGGACTTTTCGGTAATTTTCGCCAGTGGGTAATTTCACCCGCAACCATTTTGGTTTTTTTATTCGAATTTCCGAATTGTCCTTTTCAATTATTTCGCTCATTATACAAAAATCTTAAAATGCTCTTACTCTTGTTGAATTTAACAAATCATAGGAACAATTGTTCATTGGATATCCTTGGCTTGAATAAAAATCCTACTTTTGTTTACGCTAGGAATATTGAATTGGTCAAGCGCACAAAGTTACAATTTTATCACGGATATATATGATTACTGCGACAGTAGAATATTTAGGAAGTTTACGCACAAAATGTACGCATGTACAGTCGGGAATGGAAATCGTGACAGATGCACCTTTGGATAATAACGGAAAAGGAGAAGCTTTTTCGCCAACCGATCTTGCAGCAACAGCTTATGCCTCCTGCATGCTTACAATTATTGGAATCTTTTGTGAGGCAAATGGATTGAATTTTAACCAGGCGAAAGCGTCAGTTGAAAAAGTAATGGGCAGCAATCCCAGAAGGATAAGTAAAGTTGTAATTGACATGGATCTTTCGGGAAATAACTGGTCGGATTCAGAAGCAGAAAAAGCAATTCGAGCAGGGAAAAATTGCCCAGTTGCAAAAACATTTAGTGAGGGTGTGGAGATTGAATTTTCATTTTCCTATTAAAAAATAAACGATGATGGAAGAAAGAAGATACGAGCGCAAGAAAAATGTAGAAGATATGATTTTTGGTGTTCGGGCAGTTATTGAAGCAATAAAAGCAGAGCGCGAGATAAATAAAATTATGATTCAGAAAGGGATGAACAAAGATCTTTTTTCCGAATTAAAAGAAATTTTGGCAGGAAAGAATTTCCAATTGCAATTTGTTCCAGTAGAGAAATTAGATAGTTTAACAGATGGTAACCACCAAGGGGTTATTGCATTAGTTTCACCTATTGAATACAAATCGATTGAGCCATTGGTGGAAGAAATGCTGGAAAGAGGGGAGAAACCATTGGTGTTGGTTCTAGATAGAATAACGGATGTGAGAAATTTTGGGGCAATTGCTAGAACTGCAGAATGCCAAGGGGTTGATGCTATTTTAATTCCATCTAAAGGCTCTGCTTTGGTAACGGCTGATGCGATTAAAACCTCCGCAGGTGCATTGAATAGAATTCCAGTTTGCAAAACGGACAGTTTAAAAGAATCTCTTTTTTACCTCCAACAGTGTGGTATGCGAATTATTGCATGTAGCGAAAAGGCCAATATTCCATTATATGAAGTGAATATGCGCGGACCTGTGGCAATCATATTGGGTTCCGAAGAAGATGGGATTACTTCCGATTTACTCAATCTTTCTGATATTAAGGCTCGAATTCCAATGATTGGCGAAATTGCTTCTCTAAATGTGAGTGTTTCTGCTGGAATGATTTTGTATGAAAAGACAAGACAAGAATTGAGAGGGTAAATAGTAAACAAATATTTTTCATTTATGAGAATATGTAAACTTTCCATTATTTTTATTTTATGTTCGATTTTCACTTCCTTCGGGCAAATTAAAGGTAAAGCCCTTCATTTGGTTGGGACTTGGAAATACAGTGAGGGAAGTGGCTACGAAACTTGGATTTTGAAAGGAGATCAGCTGATTGGTTCGGGTTATCGTTCAACTAAGATAGGTGATTCCGTAAAAGTGGAAGATTTGACTATTTCTTTAGTAAACAAAAATTTGATTTACACCTTAAAAACCAATCAACCAACTTCCCAAGGAGATTCTGCCGTAACCCGCCAATTTGTAGGAAACAAAAGGAGCCTATACTTTGAGAACATAGTGAATGAAATGCCAGAATATATTCAATATAAACTCGGGATTTTTTCTAAAAACAAACTGCGCATCACTATTCAGTTCAAATCCAATCAAAAACTTCAAAAGCTCAAATTACAAAGAGTTATAAATTAGATCGAAGAACCCAAGGCAACATGTCGGGAATTTCATTTAACGCGTGAATTAAATGATGTCCATCTTGCTTCGTATGATTTTTATCCGGGTCGAAATGTATCCCCTGCATTCCAACGTTCAAAGCGCCTAAAATATCTACTTCGTAATCGTCTCCGATCATCACCGAATCGATCGCTTTTGCACTCGCTTGCCGCATAGAATAATGAAAAATATCCGGCGAAGGTTTGTTTTTTCCAACATCCTCCGAACAAACGATAACATCAAAATACTTTTCAAGTTGGGAGTTTTTCAATTTAATATGCTGCACCTCTTTAAACCCATTTGTAATAATATGCATTGCGTAGCCATTCTTTTCGAGTAAATCCAATGTTTCAATAGCGTTGGGAAAAAGTGCCGTCTGCATGGGAGAAAGTTCCACATAGCCATCACTAAGGTTTTTTACCAATTGAGAATTATCTACCTGAAAACTATCCAATGTTACGCGAAACCGTTCATCGCGCAGGACATCTTTTTCCATTTTTCCAGCGCCATATAGTTTCCAAAGTGCTGCATTTTTTTCTTTGTATATAGAATGAAATGATTCAAAATCTGAAATTAAAGCGTCTAAATCAAGTGAATAAAAAAGTTTATTTAACGCTATCTCGGAATTTTTTTCAAAATCCCATAACGTGCGGTCGAGATCAAAAAATAAATGCTTGTTTTTCATTTGAAAAAATAGGCAATTAAATATGCAGAACCCGTTAAGATTAATCCGTTAATGGCGATTCCCAGAGTAATTAATGGAAACGTTCTTTTTTCTTTTCCATAAAACTTGGCTGTAATAATTGTTCCAAGCGGAATACTTAAAAATAAAGGGGCATAGAAAGCTACACCAATAATTCCTAGTCTATGTTTTATTCGAACAATTAGTTTATTTGCTTTTGTAAACTTTTTCTTGTGTTTAAGTGGAATTCCCGTTTCGATTGATTTACGAATTAATTCTTTTCTCTTTTTATGTGCTTTTTTAAGAAAGTACTCGCTCGAGAAATAGAAAATAGCAGCACTTGTTATTGCTCCCGCCACACAAAGCACGTATGTTTCATTAAAGGTCAATTCTGCTTTTGGCCCACCAAAAGGCGTGAACAAAAATTTGATCATCGAAAAGCCGAAAAAGCCTATATATTTTCCCCAGAGCATTTAATTGAGTTTAGTATTTTTCTCCAAAAGCCAAATCCCCAGCATCTCCCAATCCAGGAACGATGTAAGATTGTGCAGTTAATTCTTTGTCAATTGCGCCAACCCAATAATCCGTGTTTTCAGGCAAATGTCGCTGGATATATTCCAATGCATCCGGCGTTGCTATTGCGGCAACAATAATTATTTTAGAAGGTTTTCCTTGTTTCAAAAGCGCTTTGTAAACGGTAACAAGTGAACTTCCAGTAGCAAGCATCGGATCGCTCAAGATGACGATGCGGTTGTCTAATTTTGGGGAAGCTAAATATTCCACATGAATATCGAATTCTTCTGGCGTAGTGTGTTTTCTGTACGCAGAAATGAATGCGCTTTCTGCGGAATCGAAATAATTGAGCAAGCCGGAGTGCATTGCAAGTCCTGCGCGAAGAATTGTCGCTAAAACCGGTTGTTCTTTTAATACGTGTATTTCTGCTTCACCAAGTGGCGTTTTTACCGTTTTGGAGATGTATTCGAGTTTCTTAGATAGCTCATAGCCAAGTATTTCTGAAATCCGTTCCATATTCTTACGAAAACGCATTGCATCTTTTTGAATGCTACTGTCGCGGATTTCCCCCATAAAAGTAGCGAAAATCGAATTGCTTTTGGATAACTCGTGCACCATATACTTAGCTTTTTTATAAAAGTAGTTCATTTTTAAAAACATTCTATTGTTAAAATTGTAATTAATAGTAAATCTTTCCTATTCGATGGGAGACAACCCCTAAATTTGGGTAAATTTGCACGCATGTCAGAAAAGGCTACCATAAATATTTTTATTTTCAAACGCTTGGTTTCGTTCGCTAGACCCTACAAGAGTTTGTTTCTTTTTGCAGTTCTATGCACTGTGACGCTTGCAGTTCTTGGTTCTTTTCGTCCATATATTATTGGAGACATGGTTTCCAAATATGTTATCAAAAGCAAGGATGGGGAGAGACTAATATTCTGGACAATTATAGTGGTTGGGATGTTAGTTATGGAAGGAATACTGCAATTTTCAAGTTCGTATCTTTCTAATTTGTTGGCACAATCTGTAATCAAAGATATTCGGGAAAAATTATTCGGACATGTTTTAAGTTTCCGCATGCGTTATTTTGATAACACCCCTGTTGGAGCGTTAGTAACCAGGGTAGTTTCGGATCTGGAAGCAGTAACAGAAGTATTTTCTTCTGGGTTAATTGATATAGCTGGCGATTTGATTTCGTTGGTTTTTGTAATTTCTCTCATGTTTTTTGTGGATTGGGAGTTATCCCTAATGACTATTTTGCCTATTCCACTTTTGATTTTTGCTACAAGAATTTTTGCCCGCGCTATGCGGAATTCCTTTCAATTGGAGCGCCAACAAGTAACGCGACTTAATACATTTGTACAGGAACGCATTACAGGAATTTCAATTGTACAGTTATTTAACCGTCAAAAACAAGAATATAAAAACTTCGAAGAAATCAATAAAGGACACAGACAAGCACACGTAAATGCTGTTTGGGCAAATTCGATATTTTTTCCGATTGTCGAAATGTTGAGCTCCATGTCCATCGCTTTGATGCTGGTTTGGGGCGCTGTATATGCTAGCGGAAAAACAGCAGATCAGGTGGAGGGAATGTATGCACAAATAATTTCATTCACGCTTTGGGTAAATATGTTGTTTCGACCAATTCGACAACTAGCGGATAAATTCAATATTTTACAACGTGGAACTGTGCGTGCAGAACGTGTTTTTGAAATCATAGATCTGAATGACCATATTCAGGATCCTGGAACGGATATGTCCTGTGATTTTAATCAAACAATTCAATTTAAAAATATCCATTTTGCCTACAGGGATGAAGATTGGGTTTTGAAGAATATTAGTTTGGATATTGCAGCTGGTTCAACAGTTGCATTTGTTGGAGCAACTGGCGCAGGGAAATCAACCGTTGTGAATTTATTGGGTAGATTTTATGACTACCAGAAAGGCGAAATTTTTATCGGAAACAAAAACATACAGGACATTGAATTAAATTATTTAAGGAGAAATATTGCGATTGTATTGCAGGATGTTTTTCTTTTTTCGGATACGATTCACAACAATATAACGTTAGGGGATAATTCAATTTCGAGAGAACAGGTAATTGCCGCAGCAAAAGAGGTTGGAGCGGATGTATTTATCCAAAAGTTACCTGGCGGCTATGATTATCAAGTTGGTGAGCGAGGCGGGGTTTTATCTGTTGGTCAGCGCCAATTACTTTCCTTTATTAGAGCAAGCGTGTACAATCCTGCAATTTTAATCTTGGATGAGGCAACTTCTAGCGTGGACAGCGAATCGGAAGAATTGATTCAAAAAGCAACTGAAAAATTAACGAAAGGCAGAACTTCAATTGTAATAGCGCATCGGTTGTCAACCATTCAAAATTCAGACAAAATTGTTGTTTTGGATGCTGGAGAAATAAAGGAAATCGGCTCGCATCAAGAATTGCTTCTCCAAAATGGATTTTATCGAAGGTTATACGATAGACAATTTTCAGACGAAACAGAAGATAAATGATCGGTTTAAAAATTGGTGGAGTCCCAGAACATTTTAATCTCCCATGGAGATTGGCAATTGAGGAAGGTCGGTTTCGAGAAATAGGTTTGGACCTCCATTGGAGCGATATGAGTGGCGGAACCGGACAAATGATTCGAGGACTAGAAGCCGGTTCAATTGATATCGCAGTCTTATTGACGGAGGGAATTACAAAATCGATTTTGGAAGGTTTGAACGCGAAAATTATTCAATTATATGTTCTTTCTCCTTTAAGCTGGGGAATTCATGTGCCTTTCCATTCGGAAATCACTTCCGTAAATCAATTGGAAAATAAAACGTTTGCAATTTCAAGGGAAGGTTCTGGCTCTCACTTGATGTCTTATGTATTAGCAAATAAGAAAGGATGGAACCTGGAAAATCTCCAATTTAAGATTGTTGGCGATGTTTATGGTGGATTATGGGCCCTGCAAAACAATGAGGCACAGTGCTTTTTATGGGAAAAATACACCACTTTTCCTTTTGTAGAACAAAAAAAATGCCGATTTATTGATGCCGTTACCACGCCATGGCCTTGCTTTGTAATAGCGGTTAGAAATGAAGTGTTAGAAAAATACGATATGCTCTTATCCCAAATGTGCGAAGTGGTAAATAAGAAAGCAATGGAAGTTAAAAAAGATGAAAATTCGGTTGAAATAATTTCCTGGCGCTATAACCTTCCTTCTGAACAAGTTGCAGATTGGTTGCAAGAGATTGAATGGAATTATTCTGGTATTTCGGATCCATCGGCTTTCGAAAAAACAATAGAGTATCTTCTCAAAATTGGACTCGTTCTGCCAAAAGATGCAGAAAATTGGCAAACTAAATTATTTTAATTTTATGGCATAAACGGTGCAATGCATCCGCTAAAATAAAACGATATGAAAACAGGCGTACTTTTAATCCAACTCGGAACTCCCGATAGTCCATCAACATCTGATGTAAGAAGGTATTTAAGTGAATTTTTGAACGATCCAAGGGTGATTGATATTCCTTGGTTACCAAGAAAATTACTGGTGAATGGAATAATTGTACCATTTCGAGCGCCAAAATCTGCAAAAATATATAAAGAATTGTGGGCGATTGGCAACGGCTCTTCTCCTTTAATGACGCATACGTCACATATTGTTAAATTAGTTCAAGATAGATTTGATGCTTCGGAAGTAACTATTGAAATGGCAATGCGCTATCAGAATCCATCCATGGATAGTGTTTTGGAGCGCATGCGTTTAGCAAATTACGACCAAATCATTATTCTACCTTTATTTCCGCAATATGCAAGCGCTTCAAGTGGTTCAGCTATTGAAAAAGCTATGAATATCATCCGAAAATGGTGGGTTATTCCAGAAGTTAAAATTGTAAACCAATTTTGGAACCATGAAGGCTATATCAACTCCATTGTGGAACGTGCAAAATCATTTGATTTGAAAGCGTATGACCATGTGCTTTTTTCTTTCCACGGGTTGCCAGAACGCCAAGTCGATAAAGTATACGAAGGAACTGATCTTTGCACGGATCAACCTTGCGAATCGGAAATTAATGAAGAAAATAAATTTTGTTATAAAGCGACTAGTTTTGCAACAGCTCGATTAATAGCTGAGAAGCTAGGAATGCAAGAATCAGATTATACGGTTTGTTTTCAATCGCGACTAGATAAAAAATGGCTTACTCCTTTTTCAGATAAAGTAGTGGAAGAATGGGGCAAGAAAGGAGCTAAGAAACTATTAGCTTTTAGTCCAGCTTTTGTTGCGGACTGCTTAGAAACAATTATAGAAATTGGTGAAGAATACCAAGAAATTTTTGAAAAACACGGTGGTGAAAAAATACAGTTGGTTCCTAGTTCCAATGACCACCCTTTGTTTGTTGACTGTATAGTTGATTTAATTGAAAAAAGAATCTAATTTTTTATTCCCAAACTAGTTTCGTAAATTTGCAAACAAAATTGCCAATTAGGTGTTTAAAACAAAAGAAATCACACAATAAATCAATAAGAATCAAGTATAATCATGAGTAATACAACAGAAAAACTGGCTTACAAAGTTAAAGACATAAGTCTTGCGGAATGGGGCCGAAAAGAAATTACATTAGCAGAAGCAGAAATGCCAGGATTAATGGCATTACGTGAAGAATTTGCAGGTAAAAATCCTTTAGCTGGTGCGCGCATCGCAGGATGTTTACACATGACAATCCAAACAGCTGTTTTAATTGAAACATTAATTGATTTAGGTGCAGAAGTTACTTGGTCTTCTTGTAATATTTTCTCCACACAAGATCATGCCGCTGCTGCTATTGCTGCTGCAGGTATTCCTGTTTATGCTTGGAAAGGTATGAACGAAGAGGAATTCGATTGGTGTATTGAACAAACTATTTTTGCGTTTGAAAATGGCGAGCCTTTAAACATGATTTTGGACGATGGCGGTGATCTTACAAATATGGTTTTTGATCGTTATCCAGAATTAACTGCTGCAATCAAAGGTCTTTCTGAGGAAACCACAACAGGGGTTCACCGTTTGTATGAGCGTGTTAAAAATGGAACGTTGGTTATGCCAGCAATCAATGTAAATGACTCTGTTACTAAATCTAAATTTGATAACAAATACGGTTGTAAAGAATCGTTGGTAGATTCTATTCGTCGTGCTACAGATATCATGATGGCAGGAAAAGTTGCTGTTGTTTGTGGTTACGGAGATGTTGGAAAAGGATCAGCTGCTTCGTTACAAGGTGCTGGAGCGCGCGTAATTGTTACGGAAATTGACCCAATTTGTGCGTTGCAAGCTGCAATGGACGGATTTGAAGTAAAGCGATTTGACAACGTTGTGCATTTAGGTGATATTATTGTTACAACAACTGGTAACAAAGATATCGTGGTTGGTCGTCATTTTGAAAAGATGAAAGACAAAGCAATTGTGTGTAACATCGGTCACTTCGACAATGAAATTGATATGGCTTGGTTAAACGCAAACCATGGTTCTACAAAAAACACAATCAAACCGCAAGTGGATATGTACACGATTGATGGTAAAGATATTATCATCCTTGCTGAAGGTCGTTTGGTAAACTTAGGCTGTGCTACAGGTCACCCTTCTTTCGTGATGTCAAATTCTTTCACGAACCAAACATTGGCTCAATTGGAATTATGGCAAAACAGTGCGAACTATGGAAACGATGTTTATATGCTTCCAAAACATTTAGACGAAAAAGTAGCGCGTTTGCATTTGGCTAAAATTGGCGTGGAATTGGAAGAGCTTTCTAAAGATCAAGCGGATTATATTGGTGTTGATGTTAAAGGACCTTTCAAGGCAGAACACTACAGATATTAAGAATTAAATTTTTTAAATTTAAAAGGAATCTCCATCGAGATTCCTTTTTTTATGTCCAAAAAATACCTCAATTGAATTGTTAATAAATTTTTTCAATTGTTTCTCAAGAAAGGCACTTGGATTTAAGTTTGGATGGTATGCTCAAAATCATAAAAAAGCTCTCGCCGCTTCCAAAGAGTCTTCTAAATCGCGTTCTCACGATCCGAGCTAGTCGGGAAGCAAGAGCCAAAAAAAAAACGCGAATTCCTCTGTAGAATACTAAATTTTTAGACCGAAATTAGTAAAAATCAACAGTTTACTTTGATGAATAATGGCACAGATTAAATCAAAAAACAAAATAATAATAATAATATGTTAAAATAAATTAAATTTATATATTTGTTTTCTTTTAAAGTGAAATTTAAGAAATTAACTTTCTATGCCTTTAAAATAAAACACAAATATTTAACTACTAATTTATTTTTATGAGAAATTTAAATTTTAAACAGGTATTAAAGCAATCCTTACTATTGATTGTATTGATACTGTCAACTTCCACTATCAAAGCACAGCTCACTGGAATAAAAACTATTCCAACAGATTATGCTTCGATAGCAGCTTTTGTTACAGACCTTAACACGCAAGGTGTTGGCGCTGGTGGTGTTACTCTGAATGTAGCTTCAGGTTACACAGAAACTGCTCCGGCTGGTGGATTTTTGATTACAGCGACGGGAACTGTAGCTAATCCAATCACGATTTCAGGAATTGGAGGAGCACCTTTGCCAATTATTACTGCATCATCAGCCTTAACAGTAGGAAATTTAAATGATGCAATATTTAAAATTCAAGGAAGTGATTATGTTACTATTTCAAATTTGGATATGAGAGAAAATGCAGCTAATACAGTAATTGCTGCTGCAACAAACAACATGACAGAATGGGGAATAGCATTGTTATATTTAACAACGACTGATGGCGCTCAAAATTGTTCCATTATTGGTAATACTATCACATTAAATAGAACGTACCAAAACACTTTTGGAATCTATTCAAACTCAACACATGCTTTAGGAACAATTACTACTTCTGCAACTGCAACAACTGCAACAGGTGGAAATAGTGGTTTGAAAATCTATTTTAATACAATTAGCAATGTCAATCAAGGAATTATTGTTGTAGGTCCAACTGCGGCAGTAGATCATAATGACGGTATTGATATTGGCGGAACAAGTGCATTAACGGGTAATACAATTACTAATTACGGTACGACTGGTACGTTCAGTGGTTACGCAAATGTTTCAGGAACGGTTAATGGTATTTTGGTTCGAAATTCGAAAAACGCAACTGTTTCTTACAATACTATTACAAGTTCTGTAGGAGGTGTTACAGTAGGGACTTTAAACGGAATTCAATTCCCAGCCTTCTCATTTGCACCAACAGGAACCTTTACTCAGAATGTGAATAATAACTCAATTAGTTTAAATTCTGGTTTGCTTACAGGGGCAATGAATGGTATTAATATTGCTGGAACTAGCGCTAGCGTTACCTCAGTAATAAATATAAATTCAAATAATTTCTACAGTTTTGATCATACTACTGCTACCGCTTCTGGAGCAATAGTTTTTATTGCACAATTAGGAACACATTTAACACATAGTATCAGTAACAATACATTTACAAATATCATTTGTAAAACAACTGGAAATATTGATTTCATAAGAAATAGCAATACACTTCCTGCAGGTGGTGCTAAAAATGTAAACAATAATGCTATCGTAACCGCATTTAATAAAACAGGTGCCGGAGGAACGGTTCAATTATTTTATGACTTTGGTTCTGATCCAGCTGGTGCAGTTAACAATACTAATAATAATAACTTCTCAAATATTACCGTTACTGGAGCAACTATAATCACAGGAATTCAAAATTTATGTGGAGGCTCACCGACTAAATCTGTTTCTGGAAACACGCTAACAAACTGGATTGGGGGAACTTCTGCAATCACTGCAATTGCAGAAAATTACGGTGGAAACAATACGGTTGTTAGCAATAATGTTATTAATAACATAACAGGTCAAGGGGCTATCACCGGAATTAACTTTGGAGCTTCGAATTCAGGGACAAACCAATCAATTTCAACTAACACAATTTCTAACCTTAGTTCTACAGGTGTCGGCGGGAATGTTATTGCTCTTAGTACAGGAGCAAGCTCAGTTACAGCGCTTAACATTAACAATAATGTTATCTTCGGTCTGAGTTCAACAGGAGTATCTGGTCAAGCCATAGGTATTATTAACTCTGCTACAAATACAACGAGCACATTTAATAACCAAATCTATAACCTTACTGTTTCTGGAATTACGGGCCCATTAACAGCAGGTATTGCTATTATAGGAGCCGCAGGAACACAAAATATTTTCAATAACAAGATTTATTCGATTACAGCTTCTGGAGCAATAACAACTGCCTTAGTTGTGAATGGAATTGCGATTCAAGGTGGTATTACTGTTAACACATACAACAACCTTATTTCAGGATTAACTGCTCCCTTAGCAAATTCGACAAATGCAATTGCTGGTATTCAACTAACATCAACCGTTGCTAGTTCCAATCAAAATGTATCTTATAATTCGATTTACTTAAATGCAACATCGGCAGGTGCCAATTTTGGGACTACAGGGATTTACCATACAGGATCTTTAACCGCAACAACCGCAGCACTTAATCTTCTTAACAACATTATCATTAATGAATCTGCTGCTATTGGAACAGGTCTAACTGTAGCTTTCAGAAGAGGTACTGCAGCATCAACAAATTTAGCTTCAACATCCAATAAAAACTTGATGTTCGCTGGTACGTTAAGTGCTTCAAATTTAATCTATACAGATGGTACGACTCCACAACAGACAATGTTGGGTTATCAATCTGCCGTTTTACCACTTGGACATGATGCAAATTCATTTGCTGGTGAAGCTTTTACTTATGGAACTCCTGGATCTTTCTTTACTAGTTTAACAGGTTCATCCGTTAATTTCCTGAAACCAGTTGCTGGAATTACAACACAAGTTGAAAGTGGTGCAATTAATATTTCTGGGATTACAACAGATTATGCTGCTGTCACAAGAGCAGGTAATGCTGGTTATGTAGGTTCAGGAACAAATCCAGATATGGGTGCTTATGAATTTGCAGGTGTATCTCCTGCTCCTGTGATTGTGCTGAATTCCTTAACGCCTTCTGCAACAGCGCAATGTGTTGCTGCGGCAAGAACAGTTAATGTAGCTGTAACAACTATTTCGGGAACAATTACAGGAGTGAGTTTATCTTATTCCATAAATGGAGTGGCACAAACAGCTATTACAATGACGAATATTAGCGGCACAGCGTGGCAAGCAATTATTCCAGTTCCAACTCCTGCAAATGCATCAATCGTATGGAGTGTTTCAGCAACAAATTCAATTGGACTGAATAGTACTTATTCTGGCGCTTCGTATTCCGATGAACCTTTAACAGGTATTTCTGGAGCCGCTTTTGCTTCATCTACAATTGTTTGTGCTGGTAGTCCGTCCAATTTAACTGCAACAATAACAATTGCTAACAATCCGGTTTATACTGCTCCAATAGCTGTTTCTAATCCTTTGGTTGATGAAGACTTAAGAAATATTACTATTTCTCAAGGAGCAACGGTATTATTGAACAACACAACAAATTATAATACCCTAGTAGGAACAATTGGAACAGCAACCGGAACAGCAGGAAGTTATTCAAATTTCACTACTTTCCCTGCTACACCTTTACAGGCTTCACAAACATATGATTTATCAATTACCGTCGCAGATAGTAATGATGCATCTTATTACACGAAGGGAGCTGGATTGTATATCGATTACAACCGTAATGGTGTTTTCACTGATGCAGGAGAACAAGTATACATTTCACCAGCTTCTTCAGGAACGCAAGTATCTCTATATACGGTTACATCAACATTCACCGTTCCTGCAACTGCTGCAAATGGACTTACACGAATGAGACTAATTGCGAACGAAGGCCTAGTTTCAGGACCAACAATGATTGTTGGTTATGGAGAATTTGAAGAATATACTGTAAATATTACTTCTACTGCTGGAATTACTTCCGTTACGTGGTTGAACGGAGCAACAACAGTTGGTACTGGAAACCCATTAGCGGTTAATCCAACAACTACAACAACCTACACTGCAAATATCACATCTGCAGGTTGTGTCGTTTCTCCATCACCAACGGTTACTGTTACAGTAAATCCTTTACCAACGGCACCAACTGCAAGTAACTCTGCTCAATGTGGAACTCAAATTCCTACAGCATCAGTTGCTTCAACAAGTGGTTTGCCTACGCCAACATTCAAATGGTATTCTCTTGCTGTTGGGGGAAGTGTATTGCAAAATAGTACTTCTTCAACATTTACCTCTAATGTTTCTGTAACAACTACATTCTATGTTGCTGAAGTAAACACAACTACGGGATGCGAATCTTCTCGCACAGCTGTTACTGTAACAGTTGCTATTGCTGATGGAATTTTAGCAGCAATCAATAATGCTACAATTTGCATTGGTTCATCTGTAACATTGACTGCTACAAATACAAATCCTACACCAAACCAATCGTATACATATACTTGGACAGGTCTTGCAGGAAGTGGTGTAACATCGGTAAATGGGAATACTGCAATTGTGACACCTACTTTACCAGGAACATACACGTATAGTTTAGCTGGTGTTAATGGTGGTTGTAATGCTGTTTCTTCCGTTAATTTAACTGTTAATCCATTTGCTGCAGCAATTACTCCAGTGAATGTAACATGTAATGCTGGAAACAATGGCTCGTTTACCTTAGGGACAACTACTTGCGGAACTTCTCCATATACATATTCTGTTGGTGGTGGAGCTTACGGAGCTATCCCAACAAATTTAATTGCTGGAACATACTCTGTTCTTGTGAAGGATGCAAATGGTTATATATCTGCTGCATTACCTCTAATATTAACTCAGCCTTCGGTTACAACGTCTAATCCAACTGTTACAAATGCTAGTGTTTGTCAAAACTCTCTTAATGCAGCGGTTTCAGGAAGTTCAACAGTGACTGGTTTTGCTCCTCAAAACACAAGTTTTGGAACAAATTTATCGTCAGACGGAACAGCTCCAGCAACTTTCACAGTTACAGTGCCTTCATTGCCTGTTGGCTCGGTAATTACTGGAACTACATTATTATTGACAAATGTGAATTCTATTAATGGATCTTGGAGAAGTGAAATACGTGTAGCACTTTCTGGTGCAACGACCTTGGCAGCAACTCAGATTTCGACTTTAACTTCTGGAGGTTTAATTAGTCCTGATGTATCAATCACTATTCCTAACTTACCTACAACAGGTGGAGCTGTTACTTTATCATTAACTGAAACATATGATGACTTTGGTGTGATAGATGCAACATTTGGAAATGTTCAAATCATTGTTTCATATACTGCACCTGCAACAATTTCATGGTGGACTGCGGCAACAGGTGGTACACAAATAGGAACAGGTTCGCCTTTTGAATCTGTAGGAACAAGTGTTTTACC
>CANJSS010000017.1 GCA_947476955.1 Flavobacteriales bacterium | reverse complement strand
GTTGGAATAATAATTACTGAATCTGACACTTAACAGGTATTTATAAAACAAAAATAGTTAATTATAATTTATCAAAAGTTAATTTAACTTAAATCATGCTATTGTTTTATCTTTGTATATCTAATATTTCTGAGTGGAACGTATTTTATTTTTGTGTTTTTTTTATGCTATGCTTGTTCATTCGCAGGAGCAAAAAAACATTACATTTCTTGATAATTGGTCGGAAGATTCACTTATAACGAACACAAGTCTTGTGCGCTATAGCGGTTGCTGGGGCTTCACGCAAGGCGATAAGGAATATGCAATTATTGGCTCGACGGAAGGAACGCATTTTTTTCAGTTGGATGAAACAAACAAACTTAAACCTTGCGGATTTATTGAAGGAAAATTCAATTCTTCACAAGTAATTCATCGCGAGTTCAAAACTTTTGGAAATTACGCCTATTCCATTTGTGATGAAGGAAATAGCAGTATGCAAATAATTGATTTATCGTACTTACCAGATTCAGTCGTGAAAGTTGCAGATATTCAAGATGCCAATTTCGGAAAAGTTCATAATTTATTTATTGATACAACAAACGCCCTATTATATGCTTGCTTGGTAACTCCAATAGTCGATGGGATTGCAAATTCGCTTGTTCCTTTGCGTGTTTTTTCTCTTTTAAATCCAATTAATCCTGTTTTACTTTGGCAAGGTCCTTCAGACATACCAGAAGTTCACGATATATATGTTCGGAATAATATTGCGATTTTAAATTGTGGCGAAAATGGATTGCGGGTTTATGATTTCACAGTTCCATCCGCACCAACGTATGCAAGTAACCTGCTTTTTTACCAAGACCAAGGATATAATCATCAAGGTTGGTTGAGCCCAGACGGAAAAACATACATTTTCGGTGATGAAACTAACGGAAAAAGGTTAAAAAAATGTTCTATTGCTTTAGATTACACCATTCAAGTTGAAAATTTCTTCGGAACTAATTATGAGAACAACAGCATTCCACACAATATAATGATAACAAATGAATTTGCTTTTGTGGCTTATTACAATGAAGGATTGCGCATTTTTGATATCAGAAACGTTCCAAATGAAATTGCAAGTTTTGATACTTATCCGACCGAAAACTTTTTTAAAATGAATGGCGCATGGGGCGTTTTTTCTAATTATTCCAGCGGAAGATTAATTATTTCCGATCGACAAAATGGCTTATTCCTTTTCCACTTCGACCAAACTATTTTTTTAAATCCTGCTTCAAAGGATTTTTCGTTGTATCCAAATCCTGCAGAAAAAGGAAAGCAAATTATCGTGCGCTCTATGGATGATGCTATTGGAGAATTCACAGTTTCTATCTATTCTGAAAATGGCAAAATTATTCAATCCGAAATGGCTAAAAATAAAACATTCATTTCAGTTAAAACACCTAATTCCGCAGGTATTTATCTCGTGAAAATTACTTACACTAATTATTTGCAGGAAACAATTACGAGTACAAAAAAGTTTATCGTTCACTAATAAACTACTTCAATTTATACCGTGAAATAATAAAAGTTCTATAGAGCAGTATTTTCGACCGCATCTCTAATTAGATCACTTTCGTATCCTTTGGATTGTAGATAACGCATTATTTTAGATTGTTTGTCCCATGAATTTTTTACGAGAATAAGTTCCTGAGCTTTCTTATTTGCGAGCTGAACAAGTGTTTGCCAGTATTCTTCGCTATCAATTTCCTTCAACGCTTTTTGAATTGAGTAGTTGGAAATGTGTTTTTGAGCGAGGTAACTTTTAATTTTGATTCTTCCCCATTTTTTAATTCGAAACTTACCAGAAACATACGCAGATGCATAACGTTCTTCATCTAAAAATCGATTGGAAATAAGGTCAGAAATTAGTTGCTGTCGGTCTTCAAGAAAAAAACCCCACAAAATAAGTTTTTGATCTATCTCAAACTGACAGCGTTCTTGGTATGCACAAAGCGCTTCTAATTTTGCTTTGGCTTCCAAAAAAGAGTATTTACACTCCGACTTCATGTCAGAGTGTAATTTCCTCGTTCTTTTTATTTACAAATGAATATTGAAGCAAGTGATGAGCGGTAACTCCTCGCACAGAAATCCACTTCTTGTATTTAAAAAACCATTTTACCTGACGGGAATAGATTCCTTTTTTGAAAAACGCTTCTAAATAAGGGTGTACCAATAAACTCACGTGTGCTTCTTTACGGTCTAGAATCAAATAATTTAAATTTGATTCAATTTCTTCCGCAAACAAGATACTTGCTTGAACTTCACCTGTACCATTGCATGTTGGACACATCTCAGATGTTTTGATATCTGTTTCAGGTCGCACGCGCTGGCGAGTAATTTCAATTACTCCAAATTTCGATGGTGGCAATATATTGTGTTTTGCACGATCGCGCAACATGTGACTTTTCAATGTTTCAAAAAGCAACTTGTTATTTTCACGATTGTGCATGTCGATAAAGTCGACACAAACAATACCTCCCATATCGCGCAGTTGTAATACACGCGCAATTTCTTCCGCCGCTTCCATATTGGTTGCAAGTGCATTACTTTCTTGTCCATCAGAGCCTTTTCTGTTGCCGCTATTAACATCGATAACGTGCATGGCTTCTGTGTGTTCGATAATTAAATATCCACCATTTGAAAGTGGAACTTTTTTACCGAAAAGGGTTTTAATCTGTTTGGTAATACCAAACCGTTCAAAAATGCTGATTTTGCTATCGTATAGCTTCACGATCTTTTCACGACCTGGAGCAATACCGGCAACAAACTCTTTCATTTCAGCGCACAGCGCTTCATCATTGACGTGGATATTCGAGAAATCCGCGTTCAATAAATCACGCAATATGGAAGATGTTTTGTCTATCTCTCCTAAAACGCGTTTCGGCGGTGTAGAAGTTTTTAGATTCCCAAACATGATTTTCCACTTGTCAAGCAAATTTTTAAGGTCTTGATCAAGTTGCTCAATCTTTTTATTCTCAGCGACAGTTCGGATAATAACACCAAAATTTTTGGGTTTTATACTATCCATCAAATTCTTCAAACGGTCTCTTTCTTCTGGTTCTTTGATCTTCTGTGAAATAGAGATCTTATCAGAAAAAGGAACCAAAACAAGGTAACGTCCCGCTAATGTAATTTCAGCGCTCAAACGTGGACCTTTACTGGAGATTGGTTCTTTCGCCACTTGCACCAAAATTGGTTGCGAAGAGGAAACGATTTCATCAATCTTTCCGTCCTTTGGAATGTCTTTATCGCATTTGAAATAAAGAAGATCGGCTACGTTTTGCTTGCCATGCAGCGTATCCTTGGTAAATCTATTCAATGAATTAAATTGTGGTCCAAGATCCAAATAATGCAAAAAAGCATCTTTTTCAAAACCAACATCCACGAAAGCCGCGTTTAAACTTGGAACAACTTTCCGAACCTTGCCAAGGTAAATGTCACCTACTGCAAATTCGTTGTTTCCTCGCTCTTCATGTAATTCAATAAGTTTACCATCGCGCAACAAAGCAAGCCAGATTCCTCCTTTTCTGGAATCTACTACTAGTTCTAAACTCACGAAAGCCTTTTTAAAATGTTAAAAAAACAGAAAAAACTTAGCAGATAAAGACCTACTAAGTTTATAATGTTGTGTAACAAAATGTTACTTTTTCTTTTTATGACGATTTTTTCTTAGTCTTTTCTTACGCTTGTGCGTCGCCATTTTATGTCTTTTTCTCTTTTTACCACTTGGCATAATCCTATATTTAAATTATTGATTTCTTTTAAAATACCTGTAAACAGGTAAAAAAACACTCTCGCTTTTTACGACGAGAGTGCGAAGATACTAAATTCAACTGAATTTTTTACAATTAACCGAAATTGGTGATTAATTTACTTTTACCTTGCTTTTAACTTCGTCTACAAATGTTTTTGCAGGCTTAAATGAAGGAATATTGTGTGCAGGAATAATAATTGTTGTCTTTTCTGAAATGTTTCTCCCAGTTTTCTCTGCTCTTGTTTTTACAACAAAGCTTCCAAAACCTCTTAAATAAACATTTTGTCCATTTGATAATGATGTTTTAATGGATGCCATAAATGCCTCAACTGCTTTTAGAGCTTCCACTCTCTCTAATCCTGTTCCTTCTGCAATGTCTGCAACGATGTCTGCTTTTGTCATTTTAATAGATTTTTATTATTCAATTTTTTGATAATCAGACTGCAAAAGTAACTCAGGAAAAGTAATAAATTTGCATTCTGTAAAAAAAAAAATTATTTTTCCATAAATGGCAGATTTTAACACACTAATAAAGGATTGGTATAGACTAAATAAACGCGACCTTCCTTGGCGCCAGACAAAAGACCCATTCAAAATTTGGCTTTCTGAAATAATCTTACAGCAAACCAAAGTTGAACAAGGACTTTCTTATTATTTGAAATTTACAGATCATTTTCAAACGGCTGAAGATTTAGCTAAAACCTCCGAACAAGAAGTGTTGAATCTTTGGCAAGGCTTGGGGTATTATAGTCGTGCTAGAAATCTTCATTTTACGGCGAAAACTATTGTAAATGAGCACAAAGGAACATTTCCCAACACATATACTGGATTATTGAAACTCAAAGGAGTTGGAAGTTACACAGCTGCCGCAATTGCATCTTTTTGTTTTGATGAATCGGTAGCAGTAGTGGATGGAAATGTCTATAGAGTGTTAAGCAGGGTGTTTGATGTGAAAATTGCAATGGATTCAAGCGAAGGGAAAAAATATTTTTTCGATCTTGCGCAAAATTTAATTGACAAAGTTGAACCTGCGCTATTTAACCAATCCATCATGGAATTCGGTGCTCTGCAATGTGTTCCGAAAAATCCAAATTGTGAAATATGCCCGCTAGAATCTATCTGTCTTTCCAAATCAAACGGCACATGGATGAACCGACCAGTGAAATCCAAAAAGACGTCGGTCAAAAACCGATTTTTTCATTTCTTGATCTTTCAAAAGGACCAAACTACCTATTTGCAAAAACGCAGCGGGAAGGATATTTGGCAAAATTTATATCAATTCCCCTTGATTGAAACGCAGGAGGATTCCGAATTGAATAATTTTGAAAACTATTCACCATTCCCTCCTTCTAAAATTTCTGCGGAAATTGTACACGTACTTTCCCACCAGAAAATTCATGCGCGTTTCTACCATTTTAATCAATTGCCTTTGCTAATTAATAGCGATTGGATGGCTGTTAAAATTGCTGAAATTCAAGACTTTCCAATTCCTAGATTGATTGACCGTTACTTGGAAACAGAAACTATTGAATAATTCCCCCTAAAACAAAATAGCATTTTGTCAAACGATTCAAAAAATCTTATATTTGTTTTTTAATTCAAAAAATGGCTGGAAGCGTAAATAAAGTAATTTTAATTGGGAATTTAGGGAAAGATCCAGAAGTTCGTCACCTAGAAAATGGCGGTGTTGTTGCAAATTTCTCCCTCGCTACCTCAGAAGTTTACACCGACAAATCATCTGGCGAGAAACGAGAAACGACTGATTGGCACGACATTGTTGTATGGAGAGGCTTAGCAGAAGTTGCAGAGAAATATTTAAAAAAAGGCTACAAAGTATACGTCGAAGGGAAATTAAAGAAAAGATCTTGGCAAGATAAAGATGGAAATACGCGTTATTCCACTGAAATTATTGCCGATGAACTAACTATTTTGTCTCGTCCTGAGGGAAGCGAAAAATCTTCAGAGATAAAACCACCATACTCGGAATCAGGAACGCCTGAATTGCCATCAAAATTGGATGGATTTTCAACTGCCGGCGAAGGAATACTTCCATTTTAAAAGCCTATGAATCCCCTAGAACCGTCCAGTATCGCGCCTCTTTCGGAGGCTATTTATGCAGGAATAAGTTTTTCAAGTACCATTGTTAGTTTTATCGTTTTAATACTACTTCTTTGTCTTTCCGCTTTGGCTTCAGGATCAGAATCCGCATTTTTCTCTCTTGGTCCCAATGAAAAAGAGACGCTAAAACACGAAGATGGAAAAGCATCTAAAACAGTTTTGAAACTTTTAGAAAATCCAAAAGAACTACTAGCAACACTTCTAATCAGTAATAATTTTGTAAATGTTGGAATAGTAATTCTATCCAGCTCCATACTTAATGATTTTAAATATTTACTGCCTGCTAATGAAGCTTTTCGCTTCGTAATCGAAGTAATTGGAATTACATTTATGTTGTTACTAATTGGTGAAGTCATTCCAAAAATCTATTCTACAAAAAATTCTTTGCCAATTGCTAAGGCGATGGCTTTGCCCATAATGACATTAAAAGCTGTTCCACCTCTTTCATGGTTAAAGGAATTATTACTTTTTGGCAGCAGAATTATAAACAATAAAACAAGGCGAAAAGGAATTAAAATTACTACAGATGAATTGGAACAAGCTCTGGCCTTAACAAAAGAAGAAAATACCTCTGACGAGGAACAAAAAATTTTAGAGGGAATTGTAAAATTCGGAAATACAGAGGCCTGCCAGATTATGAAATCGCGCATGGATGTAACGGGAATTGAAGAAGAAGCAACTGCCGAGGCCGTTTTACAAGTAATTCTCGATTCCGGCTATTCACGAATTCCAATTTATAAGGAATCTTTCGATAATGTTATCGGAATTCTTTACATTAAGGATCTTTTGCCGCACCTAAATGAATCAACTGAATTTAATTGGAAAAGCTTAATCCGAAAGCCGCTTTTTATTCCTGAAAACAAAAAAATAGATGACCTTTTAAAAGAATTCCAAACGAAAAAAATGCACATGGCTATTGTTGTTGACGAATATGGCGGAGCTAGTGGATTAATCACTTTGGAGGATATTTTAGAAGAAATCGTTGGAGATATTACAGATGAATTCGACGATGAGGAAATCGTTTACACAAAAATTGACAATCAAACCTACTTATTTGAAGGTCGAACAGCATTGGTTGATTTCTATAAAGTTTTAGATATTGACGGAAAAGAATTTGATCAACAGAAGAGAGATTCCGATACTTTAGGAGGATTTATTGTTGAACAAGCAGGTAGAATTTTAAAAAATAATGAATTTATCGTTTTCGACAATTTTAAATTAATCGTTGAATCATCCGATAAAAGAAGAATAAAAATGGTAAAAATCGTTCTTCCGAATTTAACTCCAGAAATGTGAAAAATTATTCAATTTTTTTAATACTCCTTCTTTTTTCCTGCAGTGAGGAGATGACTATTCCTAAACCGCCAACTTACTTGCGAATGGATCTTCCGGAACATTCTTATACAAGATATAAAAGCTCTTGCGGTTACGGATTTGATGCTTCCAGTATTTTCACGGTTAAAGATGTGTATGATTCTGCCGGAATAACATGCCACAAAGATATCGAACTCGGCACATTGAATGGCGTAATTCACTTTTCATACATTGAAATGAAAGAGCCGCTTGCAACATATGTTAATTTTGCAAACGATAAAGTTGACGAACATAAATTGAAAGCAACAGCAATTGACGATCAACTAATCTTGCATCCAGAAAACAACGTCTATGGCACTTTCTTTGAATTGCAGGGCGATGTAGCTTCCCCTTTTCAATTTTATTTAACCGATTCAACTTCAAAATTCATCAGCGGTGTCGTATATTTTAATACTCGTCCAAATTACGATTCCCTTAAACCTAGCTTAGACTATTTGAAAGTTGATTTGTTAAAAATGGTGAATTCATTCAAATGGTAATTGGATGAATTCTGTAATTTTTAGTCTTGGAAGTAACCAAGGTGACAAATCAAAATACCTTCAAAAAGCACTTGAAGAAATTGAAATGCGTATTGGAGAAATCTCCAAAAAATCCTATAATTACGAAACTGAACCAGTTGGTTTTGAATCAAATGACAGCTTTTTAAATGCCTGTATAGAAGTTAAAACGCGACTAAATCCAATCGAAATCCTTTCTATTACTCAACAAATAGAAAGCGAAAATGGTAGAAGTCTAAAATCGTTTTCAGGATATGCATCTAGAACACTAGATATTGATATTATTTTTTTCAATTCGCTTATCGTAAAATCTGAAACCATTCAGATTCCTCACCCAAGATATACTGAAAGGCTATTCGTTTTGATACCCTTGTGTGATATTGCTCCTAAACTTAAGGATCCAAGAAACGGATTGACCATCAAACAATTAAAAGATGTTTGTTCAGACACAAGTGTCTTACCAAAAAAAATAATGCCTGTTTAGGCTGTTGAGAATAATTCACAATTTTATTTTTTAAGACAATAATTTTGCTTAATATTGCCCTAAAAATTGGTAGGATTTAAATAAAGTATATGAAAAAACAAAGCATTTATGGGTTAGCTTTTTTTGCTATTACTAGTTCATTAGTAACTAGTTGTGACCTTTTGAAAGATTTAGATTATAAAGTTACTCCAAATCCATTAGAGATGCACGGTGACTCTGTACGTGTTAAAATCGACGTTACTTTTCCTGAAAAAGGGATTAAAAAGAAAGCTAGCGCTGAAATTACACCAATGTTTGGCAGCACTGCATTGAAAACGGTTACTGTTCAAGGCGAGAAAGCGATTGGAAATGGTTCTGTGATTCAATATAAACCAGGTGGAAAAATGGTTTATACGGATGTAGTTGCGTACAAACCAGAATTTGAAAATGCTGTTCTTACGGCAACTGGTAAAGTTTTCAAAGGTGGAAAGGAAAAAGTAGGAAAATTCACAGATATGAAAATTGCGGATGGAACGATTATTACTCCATACGCTGTGAACAAGGATTTCAAAGTGATTTTAGATAAAGATGAGTTTAAGCGTGTTACAGAAGAGACTTTTGTTGCTCAAGTGAATTTTGACAAAGGAAAATCTACTGTAAAACCGGCTGAACTGAAAGATAAAGATATCCTCGATTTTTCTTCTTGGTTGCTTGCTGCTCAAGGAAATTCAAGAATTGCTATTAAAGCTATTAATATAACTGGTTATGCCTCTCCAGAAGGTGAAGAAGATAAAAACAACACTTTATCTACAAGTCGCGCTGAAGCTGGAAAGAAAGTTATAATGGACTTAGGTAAGAAAGTTAAAAACGAAAAATCGCAAACTGAAATTTATGCTTTAAGTGGTAGTGGAGAAGATTACGAAGGATTCAAAAAAGAATTGAAGAAATCTACCATGAACGCAGACGAGGCGAATTTAGTGATTCGAGTTTTAGAAATGCACCAAGATCCTGCAACACGAGAAACTGAAATGCGAAATATGGGTAAAACATTTATCGAATTGGATAAATCGATTTTCCCGATGTTGCGTCGTTCAGAAATAACTGCTATTTATGATTTGACTGGTTATACGGATGAAGAGTTGAAATCAATTTCAAAAACAACGCCAGATTCTTTGAACTTGGAAGAATTGTTATTTACAGCAACACTCGTTTCTGACTTAAATGATAAGTTACAAATTTACAAAGTTGCGATGAAAAATTATCCTGCAGACCACAGAACGCACAACAATGCTGGAGCAATTTTGTACATGCAAAATAAAATGATGGAAGCTAAGTCTCATTTCGAAAAAGCAAATAGTTTGAAAGATAATGCTATTTCTAAGAATAATCTTGCTGCAATTGCTGGAGTTTCTGGAGATCGTTCAAAATCTAAGCAACTATTAAATCAAGCAAAAGGGGCTGGATCTGAAGTTAATTACAACATGGGAATTCTAAACATCCAAAATGGAAAATACGCAGATGCGGTAGCTAGTTTTGGTGCTGATAATTCTTTCAATAAAGCATTAGCACAACTTTTGAATGGTTCTGTAGATGCTGCAATTAAAACTGTTGATGCTACTTCAGACAAAGAAAGTGCTCAAGGTTACTATTTGAAAGCTGTAGCTGCTGCTCGTCAAGATAAAACGGACGCTGTTGTTAGCAACTTGAAAAATGCATTCGGAAAAGATGCTTCATTGAAAGCTAAAGCATCGAACGATAGAGAATTTTTAGGATTAGCTGACAATGTTGCATTCACAGGAATTGTTAATTAAATAATTTCCTTACATTGAAAATCCCGTCAATTGGCGGGATTTTTTTTGTCCATTATTTTTCGCGATGCAGCACTTCAAATAAGTGTTTTTTCAAACTGTAACAAACCAATTATTAAATAATAATAGGAAGCCAATCTTTTACCTTACCACAACATGAAAGCAAGTTTGCCATGTTTCATAGGTTGCCCAACATTTCTTTTCGCAGCGTAATTCCCATATTGTTTTGGCTAGTGCGTCGGCTAAATAGTTGCATTCAATAGGTGTTAAATCCCGGGAAGCAAAAAACGTTTTGTATGAAATATCAAATGTAGTTCCATGCAAATGTGCACTATTCTGAATTGAATTTCGGTTCCATTTCCTAAGTCTTGCAATTGAATTAGTGGTTCGCAACATGGAAGTAATGGTAAATCTTGTGCATTCCAATCCTGTATTTTCTAGTTTTCGCTGGAAAATCTCACCAATTGTGTCCAACAACAGTTTCGATTTCAATGTCAAAAAAGGATAACTGTAATACATCGTGTCGAGGCAATAATATTCATTTTCCTCAATTCTAACTAATTTTTCTTCCTTTAGAAGCTGGTAGATATCCTTCTTTGAACGCAGTGTAACTCTTGTTCCATTTAAGTAGGATTCTTCTAAATAATGTTTCACCTTATCCGTTAGCTCTAAAGCATATACGACATCAAAATCACAACTTTGTATTTTTTTAGCGCGTAACACCTTATAATTTTGGGTTTTCCAATTTTGGGTAAAAATCAAATGCACTAATAAAAGCGCAATTGTTACCATAAAAAATACTCCTATTTTTTTCACTTTAGTGGTTTATTACAATTGGTGAACTTTCAAAATGTTTTGTGAAAATAGTGACTTATACTTCTTCATCATCTTGATTGCTATACAAAACACTAGCTTTTCTGCTCCATAAATTAAATAAGTATTGCTGTTCTCTCTGAAATGGCGTAGGCGTAATCGAAAAAGGAACTTTCAAAACAAACAAATCCATCAAAGACGAATAACCAGAACGAGCTGTAACTTTTATTGAATTTAAAATAAGTTGATCACACGCCAACCAGTCGTCAGAAACAACCAATTTGTGTGCTGAATTTTTAACAAATTCAGCTAGCCCATTTGGAACAATGAAAATCACTTCCGATTCATTTATTTCCGAGATTCCTACTTGCTCTTTTAAGAAGTTTTTACCATAAATTTCTGGACCACTTACAATAACAACCGAATGGCTCTTTTTAGTTACTGGAATATTGTATAAACTGAATCTTGACAATGCTCCAATGTATTCCACTTTATAACCAGCCTTGTTATGACTTAAATCGCCTGATAAATCAGATTGCGGCGAATCTGGCACCCAAATTTCATCAAAGTTCGCTAAAAATCGCTCGTGTAATTTCTGCACCCAACCTTCATACCATCTAACAGGTAAATTTAATTGATGTGTTAATAAAATTGAAAAAATCCCATCGGAACAGAATCCATAACGGTGATCGGAAATAAGAATATCACATCCAAACTTTTCAATATAGGACTTTACTTCTTTTTTCTCTACTTCCAGTCTTTTTTTCAACGAACGAAATTGCAAGGCAAGATCCAAACTAAAATTTCCTCGTCTCCCAAATTTAAATGGATACCCCGAATGCTCAAGATATTCCAATTGTGGAAAATACTGCTTGAAAATTTGCTGCTGCTGCAGATTTGCTGCAACAATCAAATAATTGCCATTCTTTAAAAGCCCATCTATTAAAGGAATGCAGCGCGCAACATGCCCCATTCCCCAGTTAAGTGGTGAGAGCAAAATTCGTTTATTATAAATGTCTGACGGCAACATACCGCGAAGATAATTTTAAAAAACGAAGAATGAACGCACATAGACAAGGGAATATATATCTCAAGAATCGAAATTTTGGTAAAGAGAATAATCTATAGATAACAGCAGTTGATTTTATCCCAAGAATTTTTGATTTTTTTGATTGTAAATCCCAACTTTGGTTCTATCTTTAACTTTTAAAACAATTGATTAATACAACGAACTATGTTTGATAGAAACGAATTTAAGAAATATGCCACCAAACACATGGGTTTGAGTAGCATGCACGTGGATCACTATATTGAATCTTCATTAACACCGTATATTATTGAAGAGCGTTCGTTGAATATGACGCAAATGGACGTTTTCTCGCGTTTAATGATGGATCGAATTATATTTCTTGGAACGGGAATTGACGATTATGTGGCGAATATTATCAATGCACAATTGTTGTTTCTTGAATCTGCAGATCCGAACAAGGATATTCAAATCTATTTAAACTCTCCTGGAGGTTCTGTTTATGCAGGTTTGGGGATTTATGACACGATGCAATACATCAAACCAGATGTTGCAACTATTTGTACTGGAATGGCAGCCTCAATGGGTGCTGTTTTAATGTGCGCTGGCGCAGAAGGAAAGCGTTCAGCCTTGAAACATGCGCGCGTAATGATTCACCAACCACTAGGTGGTGCGCAAGGTCAAGCTTCGGATATTGAAATCACTGCGCGTGAAATTCAAAAATTGAAAAAGGAATTATACGATATAATTGCTTTCCATTCGCACCAGACCTATGAGAAGGTATGGGCAGATTCCGATCGTGATTATTGGATGACATCCGAAGAAGCAAAAGCGTATGGTATGGTAGACGAGATTTTACTTCGTAATCCAAAATAAGCTAAAATAAAATAACTTTACAAAACTATTAAAGAGACCATCCGTTCGTTTACGGATGGCTTTTTTTTCAAAAATAAGTATGGCAAAGAAAGAAGGCGGTTGTTCGTTTTGTGGCAGATCTCGCAGTGAGGTAGGAATATTAATTGCAGGTGTTTCCGGACATATTTGCGAAAATTGTGTGCAACAGGCGCATTCAATTATAAAAGAGGAAGATCTTGGTGATAAAATAAAACCTACTTCTGAAATTGTAAATGTATTGAAGCCGGCCGAAATAAAAGCTAAGCTCGACGAATACGTGATTGGTCAAGAAGATGCTAAAAAAGTACTTTCAGTTGGTGTTTACAACCACTACAAAAGATTGAACCAACCACCTTCCAAAGATGAAGTAGAAATTGAAAAATCCAATGTCATATTAGTCGGACGAACTGGAACTGGAAAAACGCTTTTAGCCAAAACAATTGCTAAAATGTTAAATGTTCCGTTCTGCATTGCTGACGCCACTGTTCTTACCGAAGCTGGATATGTTGGAGAAGATGTAGAGAGTATTCTTTCTCGTTTGCTGCAGGCTGCGGACTACAATGTAAATGCTGCCCAACATGGAATTGTTTTCATCGATGAAATTGATAAAATTGCCCGAAAAAGCGACAATCCTTCGATTACGCGCGATGTGTCCGGGGAAGGCGTTCAACAAGCATTGTTAAAATTGTTAGAAGGCTCTATTGTTAATGTTCCACCGCAAGGAGGAAGAAAACATCCAGAGCAGAAAATGATCCAGATTGACACTAAAAATATTTTATTCGTCTGTGGAGGAGCTTTTGACGGAATCGAGCGTATTATTGCAAATCGTGTGAATCGTCAAACAATTGGTTTTACCTCTTCGGAATCGGAACGAATCGATAGCGAAGTTTTACTGAAATACATTAATCCTACGGATATTAAAACCTTTGGTTTAATTCCTGAATTAATTGGTCGTTTCCCTGTATTAACCTATCTAGAGCCATTAGATGCGGCAAGTTTAAAACGCATTCTAACGGAACCGAAAAACGCTTTGGTGAAACAATACCTGCGCTTATTTGAAATAGATGGTGTGAAACTCACGTTTGATGCCGATGTGCTTGATTTTATTGTTACCAAAGCAATTGAATTCAAACTTGGAGCACGTGGATTACGATCTATCTGTGAAGCAATTTTAAATGACGCGATGTACGAGTTGCCATCTAAAAATGAAACCCACTATCGTGTAACAATAGATTATGCTGAAGGTCAATTCATGAAGTCGAAAATGGCAAAGCTGCGCGTAGCGTAGGGGGAATTTGGAATTTGGGATTCGACGTTTAAAATTATTTCCTTTCAGTCGATGCTGCCTGCAGCGGCTGGGATCCAGGATTTGTGGTTGATCAATACTTATCAGTTGATTTTAAATTTTGCATATTTAATCACACTTCCTTTAGCGGTGAATAGCTTTTCGTAATGCGTTTTTATATGGAAAATTTCGCGTAATTGAGGGTCGATATTCTCCGTTAATTCGCCATAAAGGTCCCAACTAAGTTCTAGCAATTCGTATTTGTGTTCTTTTATTTCTTCTTCCGTGAATTGAAATAATAAATCCGAATCTGTTTTCATGTGCACTAATCCTCCTGGTTTCAATAATTTTCTATATCGATCCATAAAAGGTGCTGAGGATAAGCGTTTATTCGGCTTATTGGGCTGCGGATCGGAAAAAGTCAACCAGATTTCATCCACTTCGGATTCTGCAAAACATTGGTTAATAAAGTCTATTTTTGTGCGTAAAAATGCAACATTTGTCATTTTCTCTTCCAGAGCTTCTGTTGCACCAATATACATTCGCGCCCCTTTAATATCTGCACCGATGAAGTTTTTCTCTGGAAAATGTTTTGCTAAACCAATGGAATATTCGCCCTTTCCGCATCCTAATTCCAAAACAATAGGATTTTCATTGTTGAAATAATCGCTACGCCATTTGCCTTTCATTGCATATTCTTCGCCGATTATCGGTTCAAATACATTGGCATACTCCTTCATAACTGCAAATCGGCGAATCTTATCTTTTCCCATGCAACAAAGTTAAATAATAAGAATTTAGATTGAAAGGAGAATAATAGAAAGCAAGTAAAAGCATATAAAATGAAAGGCTTTATTTAATTCAAAATATCCAATGTCACAAAATATCCTGTGTGTTTGCGGATATTTAGAACTTCGCCTCCTTCAAATAATAAATACTGGCCTTTTACTCCCATCAGTTTTCCTGAAATATGGGCTGTTTTATCAAAGCTCAAACTTTTTACTTTTTCTGGAAACTCCAAAACAGGATAATTTAGCGCTATCACTTCATCGTTTTCCGTGAAAAATTGTGTTAAATCAGCTGGTAATTGATCGTGTAAGGTCCATTTCTCCTCAATAAGATCGATTGATTCATCTATTTCGTTTTTCAACATGCGCTGCCAATTGGTTTTATCTGCAAAAAAATTCTTCAATGCAACTTCTAACCTTCCTGCTTCATAGCGATTTGGAGTTTCCGCTAATCGGATAGCAGAACTTGCTCCTTGATCAATCCAGCGGGTTGGAACTTGTGTGATTCTTGTTACGCCAACCTTTACAATATCTGTCGCGGCCAAATAAACAATATGTGGCGTGTTATGGTTTCGTTCTTCCCATTCCGGATCTCGACCCTCTCCCAAATGCGCCCGACACAATTCTGGACGAATTGTACATTCTGCAGCTTCCGGTGCACTAATAAAGCAGGTATAACAAAATCCATCACCAAATGATTTCTTAGTATTTTTTTGACATACTGTGCAGGTGATAACGCCATTCCAATTCAAAGAAATTACTTTTCCAATCAAAGTATTCACACGAATATTTTCGTCTAATACCATATCATAGCGAATTGTTTCTTCTTGGGAAACAGTCATTTTACGCAAATTTCCGGATGCCATTATTTATCTTCTGGTAAGATTTGCATTTTTTCGGCAAAATGGAAACAGTAATCGCGCAAATCCTCACAGATTAAATGCTCACCAGTTGCTTTTTCAAAAGAATCTGCCATTGTCAATAGCGATTGATGGAAAAATTGTTTCATTTCTTCGATGGACATTTCCTTTGTCCACAAATCAATTTTCATCGTATTGTTATCTTTCGGATCCCAAATGGATAGCATGAATGCTTTTGCATCTGCATTTTCAACGCCACCATCTGCGGCTGACCATTTAATCCCAATTGGTAAATTATTTTCGTTCAATCCAACTTTAATTTGGATATCCGATGACTTAACTACTTTGTTTTCCATACTAATCGATTTGATATTCTACAAGAATCTCTGTGTAAGGTGTTTGTATTAATTTTTCAACGGAAACATTTTTAACCTCCATATATTTTTGAAGCATTCGAAATCCGATAAATTGACCTAAACGATCTGGACCCTTTTCTGGTAATCCGACTGTATAGGGGCCTTCGCTGAGCAGATTCATTTTATTGCGATCGTCAATTTTGAAAAGCATTTTCTGATCGGCTAAATATTTCCAAATTTCGTATTCATTATCTATTGCCCATTGGTACTTTTCCTCCGAATACCGCATTATCCATGCTTCACTCGCATCTGGAAAAGCGGCATGGGTCAAGTAGACTATTTTTCCCCAACGGATAATATTTTCGGCAAGATTTCCATCTACTTCATCCACATAATGCGTCATAATCCAGGAACAAAGAGCATCGCGCGTTAGAAATTCAGCATCCATTCCATCTCGAATCCATTCGTAAAACTGATCTGATGGCAATTCCTGAATGACATCCGTCTGCTTTCCAAGGTACCGTTCCAAACCTATTCCAATTTGATCTTCCGTGCTAAATGCGTTCGATGCAAAAAATGAATTCATGAACACTACATTTTCTGGAATTTTCCCGCTAGGAATATGGTACTTCAGGTGTTTGAATCCTAAATTGATATCGTTTTTCTGATTTTCAAGTGTTGGAAATTTTTCCTGAATTCGTTTCTCTAAGCGAGCAATATATGGATCCGCAAAAAAAAGTTGAATGCTTCTCACAAAAGCAGAATCCTCTAATTCCCCAATGTGAAGACAATAACCTAACTCATAATCATAAATTTCCGGAATGGCATTTTTAAACTGATGGTGTGCGGATATCAAGTCCAAAGAATTTGAATGAAACAATATAGAATCCATGTTTACAAAGCCAATTTTCAGTTTTACATTGGTAGCATCCACTTGAAGCGGATTTCGATTGCAACTTACTGCAACTAATATTACAAATAGTAATGTTAAAATACTTTTAAGAGTCATTAAATTTCTTTAATATTGTAATCAAAAGTACATAAATCAGTCAGTTTTTTGTGTAATTAAATAGAAAAACTATGAAAAAGATATTGTTTACCTTGTTCATTTTTGAAGTAATCTTTACATCTTTTGCACAAGAAGCTACAGAGAAAAAAATTCAAAGTGGTTTGATTTTTAATTCTGGTCTGAATTTTCAAGCAATGGGGACCAAACGAATCGAAGCAAACGGTGTTGGAAATGATCTTACTGTTGGGGCAAATATTATTTACAACATAACCGAGACAATTGGTTTTCAATCTGGTTTAGAGTTCGATTTTGAGACACTTAAATACAAAAGCACAAATTACGTTGACTTTGGGACATATTATTATTACAACGATTCAGACATCCTTCCAATAAAGGATTTTGATGCAACAAATACTTCTCACAAGTTGTATCAGATGACAGAACGCCAGCAAAAAGCAGTTTATTTGACCATACCAACTATGATGGTATTTAGAACAAAATTCTTTGGATATATGCGTTATTTCGGGAAATTTGGATTGAGAAACAGTTTCTTATTGTCCAATAAATCGAACGACCAAGGTTTCAACTTTACAGACAATGATATTACAAAACCGGTTATGAGCACAGCGCAAAATGACATGAAATCAAAGGGCGAAATGTTCTTCTTTAAATCAGCGGTTGGAATTACTGGCGGCGGGGAATGGAATTTTTCTGGTTCAACTTGCTTAGTTGCTGAATTAGGATTTTACTACGGATTCACTCCTTTGCACTCTAACAGAAGCATTGATAAAGAAAATAACTATTTTTTCGCAACCAATGCGGATCAATATGCTACAAACACAATACCATTTAATAACAAGGCTACACAAAAGCAGTTGGTATTAAAAGTTTCAATTCTATTTTAATATTATTTGGAAAAACCTTGAATTATTCAAAAGTAGCAAAGTATATTGCGTCTTGGCTCGCTGATTATTGCAATATCTCCAATTTGGAAGGTTTTATAATTGGAATTTCTGGTGGAATAGATTCCGCGTTAACTTCAACTTTGTGCGCACAAACGGGAAAGAAGACACTGCTAGTAAATATGCCCATTCGACAATCTCCTGCTGAATATTCAAGAGCACAAAGTCATATTTTCGATTTGAAATCCAAATTCAATAATGTGGAAGAAATTGAAATCGATTTGACTCCACTTTTTGATTTACTGGAAAAAACAGTGCCAGAAACTACTGCGAAAAATGATTTATCCATGGCTAATTCAAGGGCAAGATTACGCATGACAACATTGTATGCAATTGGTCAGGCAAATGCTTGTCTCGTTGTAGGAACAGGTAATAAAATAGAAGATTTTGGTGTAGGATTCTATACAAAATATGGAGATGGCGGTGTAGATATAAGTCCAATTGCGGATTTAACAAAATCGCAAGTTATGGGTCTTTCAATAGAAATTGGTATAATTGACGAAATTATTCGCGCTAAACCTACCGATGGACTTTGGGGAGATAACCGAAGCGATGAAGACCAACTTGGTGCAAGTTATCCGGAATTAGAATGGGCTATGGCTTTTACTGGAGAAGAAATAGAATTAAACGAGCGAGAAAAAGCCGTATTGAAAATTTATCGGAAATTCAATACGATTAATAAACATAAGATGGAACCGATACCAGTTTGTAAAATTCCATCTGCATTAAACTAAATTATATGTATTTTAAAAATGCGATCACCGTGGTTTCTTTTATCCTGTTAAGTGCAGGATCCCTCGTTGCGCAAGTAGATTTTAACAATTATTCTACTTTACTAGCAAAGGGGAAAATTCCAGAAGATTTCACAAAATTAACTTATGACAAGTTAAAAGACGACCTTAAAACAGGGCGGGAAGAATTAAGAAGAGGACAGGAAAAAGTCTTCTTTGAGGGGACGAATTATGCTATCGATGAAATTCTGCATTCAGGATTGGTCGTATATGGAGATGATATATCCACATTTATTGGTGAAATAGCAGATAAACTGCTTATAAACGACGCTCAATTGCGATCAAAACTTCGATTTTACACTATTAAATCAAACTCCTCGAATGCTTTTAGTACCGATCAGGGAATTGTATTTGTAACAACCGGATTAATTGCTCAATTAACGAGTGAAGCGCAATTAGCATATGTTTTAGCACATGAAATTTCACATTACACGGAAAAACACGTTGTTGCAACATTTGACTGGAAAGCAAAGAATAGCCGACAAGATTCTAGAATCGAGAAATTAAGTCAATACTCCAAAGATAAAGAATTTGAGGCTGATAAAATCGGTATTCGCATGTACAACGAAGCTGGATACTCAGAAGATGAGATTTTCTCCACTTTTGATGTGTTGATGTATTCGTATTTGCCATTCGATGAAATTGCTTTTCCACAAACGCACTTCAATACCAATAAAATTTACGTTCCGAAAAGTCTTTTTCCTACTAAGAAATACGAAATCACGGCTGTGGATGACTACGATGACGAAAATAGTTCGCATCCAAATATCAAGAAAAGAAAAGAAGCTGCAGAAAAAGAAGTTGGCGAATTTTCAACTTGGGGCAAAAAAACAGAATTTTTAGGAGCTACTCGATTTGTTACCGTTCGAAACATTGCGCGATTTGAAAGTGTAAGAACTGATATTCTAGATGCTAACTACGGAGATGCGATGTATTCCATCTTCTTACTAGAGAAAGATTTCCCAAATTCAATTTATTTGAAGCGAATGAAGGCTCAAATATGGATGAATTTGATGTTGTACAAATCGGAAAACATTTCGAACAAAGCAGTAGATAAAACAGCAGAATTAGAGGGTGAGTCCGCAACGTTGCATTTCTTCTTGAAAAAATTATCTAAAGAAGCATTAGTAACGATGTCGTTGCGTCAGATTTATGATATTCATAAAGCCTATCCGCAAGACGAGGAGATTAATGCAATCTTCCAGAAATTTGTGAAGGACTTAAATGAATACTCAAAATTCAAGTCGGAAATATATTCTAAAAAGACATTTTCAGAAGCGGCAAATGATTTCATGGCTATGAAAAATGATTCTTTGAAAGGGGCTGTAAAGGATACAACAATAAAATCTAATTCAAAATACGATCGAATCAAAAACAAAAAGAATGCGGATATTGCAGAAAACTTTGATTCTACTAAGTTCTATTTATATGGAATTGCAGATATTATTTCCGATCAGGAATTTGTTGATTTAAACAACAAATTCAAGAAGATTTCCGAAGATAAAGAAAAAGAGAAAATTGCATACGATGCACTTTCTAAAAAAGAAAAGAAGGCCTTCGACAAGAAAGAAGCGCAAAATGTGAATCGTCTTGGAATCAAAGAATTTATTGTTGTCGAACCAATGGTATATAGCTACAATAAAGGAAAAGTTGACAATGTTAAATCTGAAAAACTGGAAGCAGATTTTTCTGAGGCAATAGAAGACGCTGCAAACGACGCAGGTGTTACGACGTACAACATTGACAGCAGAAGCTTAACAACAAAAGGAACACAAGGATTTAATGAACGTAGTATTTTAACTGCCCTTTTGAATCAAATTGCACAAGAGGATGAAGTAAATATTTTTCCGGTAGACTACCAATATTTAAACTTGATCAAAAGCAATTATGGAACAAGCAAAGTAATGTTTTCACTTGTTGAGCATGAATACGCTCCAAATATTTCTTTCTCTGGTGTGTTTTCTTCCCTGTTAATTTACCCTGTTCTATTCTTGTATGTTCCAATCGGATTTTTAACAGGACACGAGTCGGAATTGAGTGTATTGATTCTGGATTTAGAAGACGGTTCGATTGAAAATGGGGTAAATTACTACTTCAAAGATTCTCCAAAGAAATTACAACTAGGTGCGCACATGTTCGATATATTCAAAAAATTAAGTACAGAACCTAAAAAATAAAACGATGAAAAGTACTATTATATTATTCAGTTTAATTGCATTTTGTTCTGCAACCGCAATTGCCCAAAAAGACAACGGATTCTTTGGAAAAAAAGGCTTTTTACAAGTTGAAACGCTTGGGAATGTTCCTTTGTTTTACACTGCTGTTAACCTTGGAAATGGTTACCAAGCAGACAAATCAAGCACTGCACCTAGATTACTGGCGAAAAACGATAATTTCAATTATGGTTTTCGAGTTAGTGCTGGTTACGCCGTAAAGCGAAATCTCGCAATTTCCTTTGAATTTGGGCAGGATTTCGCAAGTGTTTATCCAGATCCATATAGCACTGTAAATTGGAATTTTAATTCCTATTTTGAAGTTACCCATGAGATGGTAGATATTAAAACTACTGTGATAATGCCGAAGTTAGAATTTTCAACTTCCAATGCTTTATCGCCTATGGGATTGAGCCACCAAATTGGCCTAGGCGTTTCTTTTTCCAATGCGATAGAAAAAGATTATGTGTATGGTATAACCGATAATTATTTTACTTCAACTACATTCTACGAAAATTATAGTGATAATAAAACCTATGTGGATCCAATAAATTTTCAAGAAATAGAAACAGTAAAAAAATATGTATTGATGTATGCTTTGAATATGCGTACCCCAATAACTAAAAATCTGATGATTAACTACGGCGTAAAATACACATTGAGTGTTGGTGGACCGCGTGAGAATAACATTTATTCAAATCCTGAAACAAGCGCTAATTCTCGTTATACAGATGAACTTGAATACCAAATTTCTAGGTCTCGCTCCTTTTCATTTATAAATGCATTCGCAGGATTAACTTTCGTCTTTTAGAAAGTAAAATTTTTAACACAAAAAAAGAGAAAGGCTATCCTTTCTCTTTTTTTTATGCTGTTTTTTTCTAAAGATTACGTAATCGCAAAATTAAGCTTCCGGAGCTAATCTTAAAACGATTCCATCTATTTCTTCAGCTAAGTGTATTTGACAGCCCAAACGGCTATTTGGCTTCACGAAAAATGCTTGATCCAACATGTCGAGTTCCGCATCGCTTTGTTCCGGTAATTGGGTATCTGATTCCAAATAACATTGACATGTAGCACACATTGCCATTCCGCCACATTCACCCAAAACAGGAAGTTCGTATGCTTTACAAAGCTCCATGATATTCATGTTCATATCCGTTGGGCCTAAAAGTTCATGCACTACATTTTCTCTATCTATAATTGTAACTTTAACGTCGTTCATGTGGTTTTTTCTGCAAAAATAATGAAATATCTTAATTATAGATACGCAAGAGACTCGAGCCGTCGAAGGAAGTTTGATACATGCGTAGGCCAAAATCTGACCCACTAATTGGAGATCCGTCGTACAGCGAAAAAGTTGCAGAGGAACATGAATCGACTAAGGTTAAGAAATTATCCGGATCTGGAATCAACGGTTGTGGGCACGTTCCAGCAGCATCTGCGGGTGAGTGTCTATCAAAAGCTACAAATTCATCAATGGATCTTCTATAAACAATTATTCCGCGGGAACCACCATTGACATACGACCAATTCCCAACGCCTATCAATGCATTGTAACTTGGTAAATTGATATCAATCACCATATCAAAAGCGATATTTGGTACTGGATGATTCTTGTTTTTATTGCAACTCGAAAAGAGCATCAACACGAAAAAAAACAAAAAATAGTGTAACTTCATAAACAAAAATATGTACCGTACAAATGTATGAAGATTAAAACGTTTCTGCAGTTAATTTTATTGCTTTACATAACTTTTATGTTGGTGCAATGCAAAACATCAAAAGAGGTTACGGTTGCTCTTTCTGCAGAAGAAGCGGAAGAATTCTTAGCGAAAGAACAGAAGAGAAAAGATAAAATTGCAAAAAAACAAAAGAAGCTTGCTTATAAAAGCTTCTGGAAAATGCAGACTAAAACAGCTAGAAAATCGATTAAACGAAATGCAAAGCGTCAAAAACGCATTGCTCGTGCTAAAAAAAATTAGGATTCCAATTCCATTAATTCCTCTGTTACCATTTCCCACTCATTCATTTTTCCATCCAACGCTACTTTCAACTTGTGGTAATCGTCCAATAATTTTGCAGCTGCCTGTTCATTGGAGTAATCTAAATCTGCAATCCGTAAATCCATCGCTGCTAATTTTGCTTCCAAATCACCAATTGCATCTTCGGTTCTCTTTATCTGATTATTCAGTTGGTTTTTTCTGCGTTTCAAATCTTTAGCTTCCTCAAAAGACAAAGAATCACTTGTTCTATCTACTGGGATAGGCGCTGATTCATTTTTTAGTGAAACTACTTTTTTTGCAGCAGAAATGTCTTGACCAATTTCAACTTTCCGCTTTAAAAATTCGTGGACACCGAAATGGTGAATTTTCAATGTTTTATTCTCAATATCCCAAATTCTATTCGTCAAACCATCCAAGAACTCGCGGTCGTGGGAAACAACAATAAACGTTCCTTCATAATTTTTCAACGCTTCTTTGAGCACTTCCTTACTTTGAATATCTAGGTGATTGGTCGGTTCATCGAGAATTAAAAAATTGGATGGACTCAATAATAACTGACACAATGCCAATCGCGTTCTTTCACCCCCAGACAAAACGCCAACTTTTTTATCTACATCTTCTCCTGTGAATAAAAATGCGCCCAAAACACTCCTTAAATCTCTTCGAATATCTCCTTTTGCGACATCGTCAACCGTTTCATAAATCGTTTTGGCTGGATCGAGAGCCTCCGCTTGGTCTTGTGCGAAATAGGTAATATGTGCATTGTGACCAAGATTTACAATTCCATCTCCATCCAGGGTATTCATCATACGCTTCAATAAAGTAGATTTACCAACACCATTCGGACCTAAAAGGGCAATTTTCTCACCTCTTCCAACTGTAATGTTGATGTCCTTAAATAGAATTTTATTTCCAAACGTTTTACCCATATCGTGCATTTCCATCACCCATTTCCCGGGTTGAACACTTAATGGAAAAGCAATCCGCATTTTCGCAACGCTATCGCGTTCCACTTCAATCAATTCTGTTTTTTCCAATTTCTTGATTAACGACTGCGCAAAAGCTGCTTTATTTTTCTTTGCGCGAAATTTATTTATTAATTCTTCAGTGTGTTTAATCTCCTTTTCTTGTTGCTTTTTTGCACCTTCCAATCGGTCTATTTCCTCTTCTCGTGCAATTTTATATTTAGAATAGGGAAAAGGGAAATCCAAAATACGTCCCATACTGATTTCAACCGTTCGTTTTGTGACATTATCTAAAAATAAACGGTCGTGGGAAATTACGATTACTGCACCTTCAAATTTCTGCAAATAAGACTCCAACCAACCGATTGAAATTATATCCAAGTGATTAGTAGGTTCATCCAATAATATGATATCCGGCTGATTCACAAGAATTTTCGCTAGCTCTGCACGCATTTTCCAGCCTCCCGAAAAAGTAGTTAAACTTCTATGCAATTCCTCTTCCAAAAACCCAAGTCCTTTTAGCGTAGAAATAATTTTTTCCTCCCAGAGAAAACCTTCGTGTAGTGCAAACGTATGGTTCAACTCATTTAACTGATTCAGCAAATCCAAATAACTTTCTGAAGTATAATCTTCTCGAACAACCAAATCGTTATTTATTGCTTCGAGTTTAGTTCTCAACTCTGTTAATACTTGATTGGAAGTATCTAAATATTCAAATACCGTTTGTGTCGTATCAATTTTAATATCTTGCGTTAAAAAGCCAATTGTGCAATCTTTTGGTTTGTGGATATTACCATCTGTTGGTGTATCCCAACCAGCAATTAAACGCAATAATGTAGATTTTCCAGCGCCATTTTTACCAACAAGACCTACTTTGTCTCCTTTATTGATTTGAAGGCTTAAATTTTGAAATAAATACCCTTGCGGCAAATGCACACCTAATTGTTCCAAATTAATCATACGGCAAAGATACTACGAGATAAGAATTAAAACTTCAATTTTAAAAAAAAGGACACTAACAATTATGATTTCGGTCCCTAAATTTTAACCTTAACTTAAATGGACATAAAAAAAGCCCCAGTTTCCTGAGGCTTTCAATTTTTAAAAGTAATTAGAAACTCCAAACATCGTGTTCGATAGTTCTGATTTCCTCTTTAATTCTATCTGCTTCCATCAAGGCCTCTGCGCCAGTTCGGTAGCTTTCAATTTTACGATCGTAGGTATTACTTTCTTTGTACATTGTACTATTAAATCTTCTTTTCCAGAATAAATCATCAAAACTCATCCATTGCGCATCATTTGCATCGTTGTATACGAAATAGTTATTTAGTGTATAACGCAAGTGTGGGAAATACAACCAAAACAATGCTCTTTCAGATTGAATTGCATCCGAGATAGCTCCAGTTTCAGAATCAGTGATTACTTGTTTACCTTTTGAGTCAAAATAAACTACAGGTGCAATACCTAATATTCTACAATCCAAAACAGAACGTTCCTTGTCAAAGAACCAATCTTCTTTCAAATAATATGCTACGATATCTTGCGATGTTATCCAAATCATTTCTCTTTCAGGATAAACTGGATTGCCAGCAAGATCCAAAGAATCCAATTCAGGATCAAGAACACTCGTTAGGGCAAGGAAGTTTCCTTGTGCATCCGTTTTTGGTGGAGCTAATGTACCTAACAAACGATTAATGTCTTTTTTCATTAACGAATCGCTCTGGTAATTTCCACCCATCATACCTGAAGTAATTGGATATTTAAATTGATCTCCATCATAGACTCCTAAAGCATTTGGATTTTCATTATCAAACACTGTTAAATCTCCGTAAACAATTGAATTCCGGATGATTGTCCAAAGTGACCAACGAGATGCATTCCGCACCCATTCATTTTCTCCTCTAATCTCATCAAAAGGAAAGTAAATTGGATGGTTAATTCTTTCTCTCAAATCAATTCGTTGGTAAACACGTTTGCCCCAAACATAATCAGCTTCCCGCACGTGCTCGTATTCAATTAATTTCTTTGTTGGAATGATTTCTTTCATGTACACTCCATCAATTATACCATTAGTTGGTACGTTCAATGGACCACCAGTTACTTCCGGTTGAGACCAAGCCTGAAAAGATAATGTACCTAAACAAAAGCATAGTGTACATAAAAAATGAATCATTTTCATATTAAAAAAATTAAAGTTTAACAACAACAGCACTTTGTTTCAACTTGCCGTCTGGACCTTTATACTTAACTAGAAAACTAGCTGTTGCATTTGGTCTGGCTTGTTTTAACAAGGAAGCTGCTTGAGCATTAATAATATTTCCATTACCAGATGCACTTCTACCCATAAATTCTAATTCCCAACTTACAACAGTAAATACTGCATTTAATGGAGAATCTTCGTAACGAGCTGAAAGTACAACATCTGATTTCAAAGCAGAACCTCCATTTGAAGCTTTTCCAAAGAAACATGTTGGAGGCGGTAAATTCTTGATTCTAAAAGGAAAACTTCCCAATTTAACCGTTTTCTTTGTCAATGTATTTTGACCTGACACAAACACTTCACATGTTTTTGAAGCTCCAGAGGGACGCACAATGTGTCCATTTATCTGTTTTCCATCAATAGAGTAGCTCCCTGGTTTTAATGAGACACCGTTCGATATTGTAACAATTGTTTTTTCGTAACCAGATGCTACAGCTAATAACTTATTATCATAATCTCGGTACAAAACATTCATCTCAGGAAGAGAAGCATTTCCTTGCGGCTTCATGATTTTGATTGTTTTTGTCCAAGGCATTGTTTTTGGCATTCCAGACTTGTTCTTAATGGTGATTTCACCTTTTAAGACCATTTCATTTCCACCTGAAGCCTTTGTAGTAATAAAACCTTTACCTTCTTTAACATCCGTTACGACTTTACCTGCATAAGTCACCTCAGGTTGCTTATCGGTATCGAAAGCAGCCATCAATACTTCAATTTTAACTTCATCTCCTGAATTAGCTAATTCAGGACCGTATGCAAGTGCCATAATTTTGTTGAAAGAATACTCTCCTCCACCAACACGCGCTCTAATTATAGAAACAGCATCTGCTCGAGCAGTTAAGATTTCCTTTTGCATGGATGATAGAGAAGCCAAAGCTGCTACAACAGGAGTATGGTCAAAGGTTTTTCCAATCCAATGAACATCTTTAACATCGTGTACATTGCTTCTTTCACTTTTCGTCAAAGAGATATAAATTTTCTTGATCGCTTCCTTGTCGTCTTGTGCAACGTTTGAACTTTCAATTGCTTTATCTACTTGCTTGGATAAATCCAACATGTCGGCAAACTTATTGATTTCAGGTGCATTAAATTTAAATGCAGGTTTCCCTTTCTCAACGATTACAGAACTTGCAATTAACTCCGTAAGTTCTTTTCTATAGCCATTGTATGTTTTCCACAATTCAATACCTTTACCGGTTGGTTTAGTAATGTCCTCACCGATAATTATGTGCATTGCTTCATCGTATTTATCCATACCTTGAACATGCTCCAATTTCATACGAATTGGCTTCAATGGTTCTTTGGTATCGTACGCTTTAAAAATGATACTTTTCTTCGTCCCGATTATTTTGATTTCTTCCCCACAAGCACCTAATATTTCGAGTTTTAAGTCATCGATATATTTGATACGCTGTGCAGTCATTTTATCAATCTGCGATACGGTCTTCATTAATTTTAGCGCTTTGACTTGAACATCTTTCTGAGATTTATCTTCAGAAACTTCTTTCAATGCTAAATATTTTTCCTGACCTCGGGTGAATTCATTTTCATTCGAGATCTGGATGTTTTCTTCTATCGCAACGAATGCGTCGAGAATAGACTTTGATACGTTAAGAGCCAAAAGTGCGGTAAGTACTAAGTACATCATACCGATCATCTTTTGTCTAGGGGTTTCTTTTCCTCCTGCCATGATTAATTAAATATTATTGATTACAATAAATTAATGTTCAATTTCAATAAACTAAAAGATAATCCTTAGATTAAGCTTTTGTTATTGTCATAGCTTTTAACATATTTCCATAAACGTTGTTCAAGTCAGTTAAATTCTTGGATAACATTGCCATATTCTCTTTGTACATTCTTGTATCTTCCGTTGAAGCCGCAAGATTAGACATCATTTCTGTTACTTGAGATTGGAATTTCTCTGTAGACTCTAAGTGTGCAGCAGAACCTTTCAATTGCAATTCATACACATTGTTTAATGCAGCAAGGTTCTTGGAAACTTTTTGCATTTGCTCTCCGAAAGATTCACCTTCTTGTGCATTTGAAGTCATTCCAGAAATAGAAACCGAAGCTCTTTCATATGCTTCAGACAATGAGGAGACTTTATCAGATGCTGCTTGCAAACTTGATACATAAGAATCAGTTGCTGCCGCAGCAGAAGTAACACCTTTTAATTGGGCTGCGTTTTCTCCAAGCGCTCTCATACCATCACCTAAACGCTCTAAGAGTTGACTATCAATTTTAGCTTCCTCCAACATTTTGTCCAATTGATCTGTGATGCCTTTACCTTTTGTTGAAATTGCAGCATGATCTAAATCATCTGTATGTCCAACAGCTAATTCAGGATAAACTAACTCCCAGTTTGGGTCTTCGTGGAGAGGTTCAAATGCCGACATAAAGAATATAAACGCTTCTACCCCTAAACCTATTGAGAGCATTATTGATGCTCCTGGTAAGTGTTCAATTTTAAATAACGCTCCAACGATTACTACAGCTGCGCCCCAACCGTATAATTTCGCCATAAATTTCTTCCATCCTTTACTTCCTGGTTTCATAGTTTTCCTTTTTTTTTGGGTTTAAAATTTACTACTTTTTTGTTTGTTGTATTCTTAACGAAGTTGAATATCGCTTCGAATTTCTTCGCCACCTTCTCTTGTGAAGTCTTTACCACCTCTTCCCAGGTGAGTCATCACATTTCGGTATCCAATATAAGACTTTGCAGTATCTTGGTATTCAAATGTACGTGTTGCATTTTGTAAATAGTATCCAACATCTTTCCAAGAACCTCCTCGAAGAACCTTTCTTTTCATTGAAGGTGGATCCCAGTCCATTGCATCGTATCTATAATCTGTATTCAAATCATGAGAGAATTCGTACATAGATTCATCGTATGCAGTTTCACACCATTCTGCGACGTTTCCTGCCATACAATATAATCCCCATCCATTTGGATTGTAAGAGAATACTTTAACTGTATGGAAACCACCATCTTCAAAGTAACGTCCTCGCATTGGTTTAAAGTTACCAAGGAAACATCCAGCTTCATTTCTGATGTATGGACCGCCCCAAGGATATTGAGACATGTTCAAGTCACCTCTAGAAGCTCTTTCCCATTCTGCTTCTGATGGCAAACGGAAATCATTTACAAAAATATCACCCATTGCAACCAACCAATTGTTCAACAATTGTGTTCTCCATACAGAGAAAGCTTTTGCTTGAAACCAAGTTACACCAACAATTGGGTAGTTATCATAAGCTGGATGCCAAAAGTACATGTTTGTCATTGGATCATGGAAAGAGTATGTAAAATCTCTCACCCAACATAACGTATCCGGATACACATTAATAACCTCATCGATTACAAAACGACCTCGATTATCATGTCCTCTAATTGCATTGTTTTGTCCTTTCTTATTGAAATAACCCAAATCCTTGTCTTGTCCTTGCGGATCTCCAGTAAATGGATGTGGAGGAGTTTGAAGTGATCGGTGATCTTCATTTGCCTTACTTCCTGGATCTTGCACACCAGTTGATGCATCGAAACCATTTTGTTTGATATCAATTCTTCCACGTTTTGCTGCTTCGCGGTAATCAATCCAGAAATAACGGTACATCAACTTACGCACATCAATTTCTCTTCTTTTGTAAAATCTTTCAGGCTGTATGTAGTACATATCCGCAAGAATTGGAACAACTGCAGGATCAGAATAGTCCAATTGACGATCCCAATTTAAGTTGAAAACAGAACGATTCAATTCACGGTCAGATGGATCGTATTCAACGTATTCCATTGCACCTTCATCTAAATATCTTTCTTCATAGTTGATAAAGCGCTCTGCATCTTCATCTGCCCAATCCTCATTATCGTATCCACTTGTTCTATCCGATGGATTTAAATACAAAGTTTCACGGGCAATAGAATCGCGCACCCACTCCACAAATTGGCGGTATTCATTGTTGGAAATTTCCGTTTGATCCATGTAGAACGCCTGCACAGAAACTGTTTTCGCACGCGTTTGGTGCAAAAATGGAACATCCTGGTCGTTCTCACCCATCTGGTAGGAACCTGAAGGTACGTATATCATCCCAAGTGGGATTTCAGGATTATACAATGGTCTTCCCATTGTACCTGTTAGATGTCCTGTTCTTGTGCTACAAGAAGCAATCACTACACCTAATAAACCAATTAACAAAAGTTTTTTCATTCTACCTTATTTTATCTTCTTTCAGATATCAATTATAACATTCTACAGGAACTATATTTTGAGATATAACGGATACTGCTCAAAAATGGTTACAAATATTTGTATTTTTTTTCAATATTACAACCATCTTGGGTGATTTGACCTCGTGATAGGCGGTAATGGTATGTAATAACAGTATTTTAAAAGAATTTCGTGTGAACCTCTTGAAACACTAGCAAGCTTATTCGTTGTAACATCATAGGAATATCCTACAGTCATATCGATACCTTGAAACGGTTTCCCTCCAATCATTAAACCTATCGCATCTATAGTTCTATATGTTAAACCGCCATAAGCCATATCTCTCCACATGTAGCGAACATTTATGTCTGCAGAAAATTTTACTAAATCTGTTCGCATTAAAATTTGAGCATCAATATCACCACCAGCAACATCTAGGAATTTTTTTCCACCCATGATGTAGTAGTGTCTTGCAGTCTGGTAAGTTTGGTCAATTGTACCTACTGTTTGTTTTAACAAAGATTCATTTAAGTGCGTCGATGAAAGACCAACATAATAATCCGATTTACCCTTCCAGTACAAACCAAAATTTAAATCCAAATTTGTTGCAGAAAAAGAAACAGGTAGTGTTGGATCAATTGCAGTTGTTGGTGGAACCCAAACCGGTGACATTCCAAAATTAACGATTCCAACGCCTAACCCAATACCAAGAATTCCGGCATTACCAACAGTTACAGGATATGCATAATTCAATAGAACATTATTTTGACGGTTAAACCCGATTGCGTCGTGAAAAAACGAAAGTCCAAATCCTCCAAATCTTTTAGCATTAGCTTCAACATTTAGTACTGCGGAATTAGGTGCACCGTTTATTTTATCCCATTGATTCCGGTAAATTGTGGTAGCACAAATCCCATCGTCCAAACCTGTTTCGCCTGGATTAATGCTCATTTTATCGTAAATAAAATGGGTAAGTAATTTATCCTGTTGCGCAATGATAGCGCCAGTAGCAAGGGATAAAAATGACGTTAAGAGAATAATTTTTTTCTTCATACAACTCCTTTTCACTTGAGGTTAATGATTAAAAAGGTGATTTAAAACCTCTCCAATTGGCGACTAAAATAATTATTTTTATTTACAAATGAAATTTTTTTTATTTCCTTCCGAATATAAACTAAATATTAAGTTATTTTTAACAGCTAACTAATACACTTTAAAGGAGTTGTGGTATTGATTATTTTCAACCTAGTTTTTGATAGGTTTTCCACCATAAATCAGGTATTTCATTTTTCATGGCCCTTTCGTAGTCTTTCATATCGCAGGGAACCAAATGGTGTCGTTCATATTTTAGTCCTTTTTGCGGTGGATAAGGCACTTCCATCCACCATCTATCTGATTTGTTGCTTTTATAGAAAATTACTTCGTCTTTAAAGTCATCTAAATGAACAGTAAATTTCATGTAATCTCTTTTACTTCCTATTGGAAAATCACCTTTCCTTTGGGAAACGCCATCTAAAAAATACCAGATTATTTGCGCAAGAATTGCGGATACACTGCCTGCTATTTTTTCAGGATCGTAATTAAACACGCCAAAGCTTGTTAGTTTATCACTGATTCCTGCATATTTAGCGATTTGGCAAATCTGATCGGCATAAAATCCATTTGGAGAAATGTACTCCGGCTGTCTTAATTCGGAGGCACGAATACTTTTAAAGTCGATGCTTAGAATATCAGAATTACGCAATAAAGGCTCTGCTTTCTTGAAATCCGCGTTAAATTCTCCCAATCTGCACATATCGAAGTACAATTTATCAAAAAGATCCAATTCTGATTTAGATGCGAATGGCGCTTGCAAGCCGATGTTTGAATGGTTGAATAAATAGCAGGGTCTTTGAAGTAAAAGATGGCTTAAAAATCCGTCGGAAGAAATAGGATCTTCCGGGTTTCCAAGGTCTAATTTATAGTCGATCGAACACAGGTTTACCATTTGTTCCAACTGCTCATAACCTTTGTAAACTGCAAGTGTTAAGTCTTGACTTCCGCCAATAATCACTGGAATGACTTTCCGTTTGACCAATTCTGCAACAACCTGACTGACTGCGAAATAGGTGTCATTCAATTCGTTTCCAGGTAAAATATCTCCTAAGTCATACAGTGGTAATTTCCAATCGACACCAAGGTTCAATTGGTAAAAAGAACTTCTGAAGGATGCTGCATTTCGATTTGGATTCTGTAGTTTTTCCCCTCTAAATTCGGGTACATAAAACAAAGCAATTCCGCCAGAACTAATTTCAGGAAAATGTTCCTTATTGACCTTAATATTGAATCCAACTTGTTGGTCTGAATAAGATTCTTCCTGATCAACAGGTTTGAAATAAATGGAAATATCCTTCATTCTGTATTTTTTTCAAAGCTATATGAAATAAAAAGACAACTGTTTAAAAACGCTTAAAAGTATTAAAGAGTGCAATGTTTAAAAGATATGCTTTTGTTCTTTTAATGCAATAAACAGGCTTTTGAAGCTCAAAAAAGAGGACTTATACTTTGGGGAGTGGTAAAATTATTAGGTTTTTAGATAAAAAAAAGGTTAACGAATAGCTAACCTTTTTTTTTTGAAATAGTTTATACCCTATTATTTTTACTTTGCTACTTTTTTAGCTGCTGGTTTTTTAGCTGCTGGTTTTTTAGCTG
>CANJSS010000016.1 GCA_947476955.1 Flavobacteriales bacterium | reverse complement strand
TGGATTAATACCTATTTCACATCAATTCCAAAGGGTCAGGCAATAAATTTATTGCGCGATTATGAGAATTTAAGCGATGAGAACTTTGAAAAAACATATAAAATTGCAAAGTCTAAATTTGATGCGAAAGATTTTATGAATTCCAAAAATCCTGAGGCAAAAAAAATAATTGCAAGCTATTCAACTAAACCAATTGACATTCCGCGTCCTGCAAAAGACACAAAGAAACTTACAGGAATTACAAAAGATATTGTTTATGACAACATTGAACTTCCAGCGTTATTTATGGGATATAAATTCCCGGCACAAACTCATCCAGATGTTTATGCGCTAGAAATGATGAACGAAGTATTGTCAGGCGGAAGTAGTTCTCGGATCAATAAAACTGTCGTAGAGAAAAAAGAAATGGCAACTTTTGCTTTTTCTTTCAACTATGGACTAGAAGATTCAGGACTTGGTATTTTTGCGGCCATAGCGGCCAAAGGAATTAGTTTAGATAGTATTCAAAAAGAGTTTGATGCTCAAATTGATTTAATCAAAATAAATTTGATTTCGCAAGAAGAATTTGAGAAAGTCCAAAACCAGTTTGAGAATAATTTGGTTTCTTCTAATTCTTCCATTGCTGGAATTGCTGAAAACTTGGCAGATGATTACGTGTATTATGGATCTGCAAACCGAGTAAATACACAATTAGAAAATTACATGAAAGTTACACGTGAAGATATTATGCGGGTTGCAAATACCTATTTCACGCAGGATGCGCGCATAATCCTGCACTATTTACCAAAAGAAAAATAATAAGGGACTATTATGAAAAAGTTAATCATTTTTACTGGAATTATTTTCCCAGCAGTGCTTTTTGGTCAATTGGATCGATCGATTCAACCAGCACCAGCTAAAGCCCCAATAATTAATATTAAGGATTCTGAAGTTTTCAAAACTTCTAATGGTATTACTGTTATATTGTCTGAAAATCACAAATTACCTAAAGTTTCTTTTGATTTGGTGATGGGTGCTGATCCGCAAATAGAAGGTTCAAAAGCCGGATTGTCTTCGATTGCAGGATCCATGATTCTTTCCGGAACGAACAATCGTACAAAAGATCAATTGGACAATGAGAAAGATTATATTGGTGCATCCATCGATGCCAGTGCAACTTCATTATCTCTTTCTTGTTTGACCAAACACATGGATAAAGGTTTAATATTGTTTTCGGACGTTTTGATGAATGCTAATTTCCCCCAAACAGAATTTGACCGGATCAAAAAACAAAATGAATCTAGTTTGATGGCAGCAAAGTCAGATCCGGGATCCATGGCAGATAATGCCGAGAAAAAGGCAAATTTCCTCAACCATCCGTATGGTGAAATTATGACCGAGGAAACCTTAAATGCTATTTCTCGCGCAGATGTTTTGAACTATTTCAAATCAACCTTTACCCCAAAAGGAAGTTATTTGGTAATTATTGGTGATATTACGAAAAGTCAAGCAATTGCCTTAGTTGATCAATATTTCTTGAAATGGGAAGGAACGGAACCATTTAAAAAAGATGCTGGTGATGGCAATCTAAACAAGGGGAATCGTGTTGTTTTCGTTAAAAAGCCTGGTGCTGTTCAATCTGTGATTCAAATATCATTTCCAATGAAAATTAGAACAGGTGATGAAGATCAATTGCCGTTAACTGTTTTAAATGGAATACTTGGTGGCGGTGGTTTTGGTACACGTTTAATGCAAAATCTTCGCGAAGACAAAGCATACACGTATGGCTGTTATTCTTCTTTGAACATCACAGAAGATGGTTCTTGGATGTCGATCGGTGGAAATTTCAGAAACGATGTTACGGATTCTGCCATCATACAAATTTTATTTGAATTGGATAATATTACGAATGGATATGTGAAAGATGAAGAGTTAAATCTTACAAAATCATCTATGGCTGGAGGTTTTGCGCGTTCTTTGGAACGCCCTCAGACTATTGCGCGTTTTGCTTTAAACATTATCAAAAATGAATTAGACAAACAATACTATCAAACGTACCTTACACGTTTGGAAGCAGTAAACAAAGAAGCAGTTTTAACGATGGCACAAAAATATTTCACCTCAAAAAATTGCAATATTGTCGTTGTTGGAAACGATCAGATAATCGAACGATTGAAACAATTCGATGCCGATGGAAAAATAGAATTTCTAGATGCGTATGGTAATGAAGTGAAAGATTTGAAAAAAGCGGATATTACCAAAGAACAATTAATTGAAAAATATATTTTATCTGTTACAAAAACCACTTCTTTAAATTCAGCCACAAAGAAATTAAAGAAAATCAAATCCGTAGAGGAACAAACAGAATTGAGCATGGCACAAATTCCTTTTCCTTTGAAATCGACACGACTTTGGATTTCTCCAAACATGGAAGGACAAAAATTAGAAGGGCAAGGAATGACATTTCAAAAATCATTTTTCGATGGGAAAACAGGAGCTTCATCAAATATGCAAACTGGATCCAAAAACTATACGGAGGATGAAATCAATTCAAAGCAGAAAATGACTGGACTATTCCCCGAAATGAATTACGCAAGTGAAGGATTGAATACCGAACTTGTAGGAATTGAAAATCAAAATGGTAGTGATGTTTATGTATTGAAAGTATTAAATGGGGCAACGGAAACATTTGACTACTTCGATACAAAAACTTTCCTCAAATTACAATCCATATCCATACAAAAAGAAGGAGAAGTAGTTCAAGAAACAACATCTAATTATAGCGACTATAAAGAAGTTGATGGAATATTATTTCCTCATTCCGTAACCATCGCAATGGGTGAAGTTGTTTTTAATGGAAAAATCACTTCTATACTTATAAATGGTTCAGGCGATTTAAAAAGCTTTAAATAGACATTAAAATAATTAAAAAAAGCCGTTTCATTTAAAAATGGAACGGCTTTTTTATGACTATAAAGGGTGTTTCTCTGCTCCAATATTTTTTTTAGTTAATTTGGACTAATCCTCAGGTATTTCCTGCTCTGTTTTATATTCTCTGCTTATTCAAAGTAAGAGTGATACTTTGAAACCGCTTGTAAAATAAATGGCTTTTCAAATTTAATTAATTAGTTACCCACTTTTTAATCCGTAAATATTGCTTTCGATTTTAGGATATTAACTATTTAAAAACGGGAGAAAATTTTATATAAATAAAAAATAATGAAGATTAATAGTTATATAATGTAGCTGTAAGAAGGATTGTTATTATTACTTTTAATAAAAAAAATAAGTATGAACTGCGACTGGAAAATAGGGATACTCATATTAATATTACCTCTTACCCTATATTCACAGAAACCCGGCAATAATCTATCCCTTCGTTTCGATGGTAATTATGGCTTTGTTTTACCAGAATACCAGCATTTCAATTACCTTGTTGAAAAACCAATTCTAGGATTTGAATTGAGTTTAACTAAAAAAACGACTGGAAAAACCAGTTGGGAACAAGCATATAAATACCCGGAATTCGGTTTGACTTTTTCCTTTTCAACACTTGGAAATCAAAAAGTATTTGGAGAAGAATATGCGATTTACCCCTATTTTCAATCCTTTTTTATTCGTAAAAAGAAATTTCAATTAGCGAACCAATTTGGTTTGGGTTTGGGTTATGCCACCAAAAAATTTGACTTAGAAAGTAATTTTGAAAATATTTCAGTTGGTTCTCATTTCAATGTACATTTCAACTTCAAATTAAGTTCCCGATTTATGCTTACAGAAAAAATTTATTTGAACGCCGGACTTTCTTTTAGTCATTATTCGAACGCCAACATGGCTGAGCCAAATTTAGGAGTGAATACCTTCACTGCATTTACAGGAATTAATTATTCGATTGGAGAGCAAACTCCTTTTACGAAAACGATACTACCTGTCCCGGATAAAAAACACGAAGTGGCATTTATTGCTGCAGTTGGCGGAAAGCATACGAGAGCTTTACAATCAACCGTTTACATTACCTCTTCTCTTTCAGGTGAATATAAATTTCATTGGAAACGAAAATTGCATATTGGAGGCGGTTTGGATCTGTTTTATGATTCCTCCACCAAAACGGAAATGAATGTTCCAGGTGCAGAAAAATACACCTCCATGTACGATTTCCGAACAGGTATTCATTTTTCCCAAGAATTGGTTTACGACCGATTCAGTTTTATTTTACAGGAAGGAATTTATATAGGAATGACCGACCATGTTGCAAAAAAAACTATGTACAATAGGGCAATTCTGCGATGGAAATTTAACGATACATTTCTAATAAGCTTTTCGATGAAATCACATCTCCATATTTTAGATTATCCAGAACTAGGATTTGGTTACTTTTTTACTAGAACAAAATGAAAAAAGGGATTTTTATATTACTTATAATTAGTGCATTTGCAAGTACATCCTGTAAAAAGCAACTAGCAAAAGAAACCTTCGAGAAAAGTTTAGAGGAATTTGACAGTTTAGTTTTAAATAGTGTTTTTGAGGTGCACCTTATTCAAGGCTCGGCAAACACTATAAAAATTGAAGCAGCACAAAAAATTCTGGAAAAAATTACAATTTCCATTGAAAACAACACCTTAAATATTGAAAATAAGTACAATGGAAATTGGATGCATCCAGGAAAAAACAAAGTTGTAATTTTTCTTATGGTAAATAAACTTTCAAAAATTACGGCAAATGAAACGTGCAATATTATAACTGATAATACGCTGATTGGGGATGAAATTGGATTGGTTATGACAAGTAAATTAAATCAAGCAACGTTGGATCTACAATGTGAAACATTTTATTACTGGAATAATTTTCCTTGCGGCGGTAAACTAACCTTGATGGGAAATATAAACGTCCTTAAAATTTGGAACGTTGCATTAATGGCTGTTGATGCCAGTAAACTGCATACAAATACTGCTTTAATTGAAAACGCTTCGAAAGGAGATTGCAGGATTTTCTGCACAGAATCCGTGACTTACAAACTTTCTGGAGAAGGAAATTTATATGTCAAAGGAAATCCGCCTGAGATTGTCAAAATGGAAGAAAGTTCGAGTGGAAAACTTATTTTAGAATGAAATTATAAGAAAACGCGAAGCATTTAATGGTTTTAATTTCTACCTGGATTTTCTATTTTCAACTCTCGTTCTTAATCATCCATTCAATTTAATTATTTTACAAGATTTTTTTCAGACACACTAAATCCCTAATTTTTTATTCGTAAAATTGTCATAAAAATGAACAAATGCAGGTAAAAGCGGAAAATCCGGAAGAATATATTGCACAATTACCAGAAGATAGAAAAGCTATTTTTCAGAACTTAAGAGAAAACATAATCGCCAATTTACCTCCTGGATTTAAAGAAGAAATGTCCTATGGAATGATTGGGTATGTTGTACCGCATTCCATCTATCCAAGCGGTTACCATTGCGATTCTAAACTTCCCCTTCCCTTTTTAGCAATTGCATCTCAGAAGAATTTTATTGCAATTTACCACATGGGAATTTACGCGGATGAAAATCTATACAATTGGTTTTTGAAGGAATACCCAAAACATTCCAATCAAAAATTAGATATGGGTAAAAGTTGTATTCGATTTAAAAAAATGGAGCACATTCCTATGCACTTACTAGCTGATTTAATGAAAAAAATGACCGTCGAGCAATGGATTAATCTTTATGAAACAAAATTTAAAAGGAAGTAATACATTTTGAACATCTGTTGAAATGTATTTCGCAGCGTGAAATTGGCTAAAATCTTTGTTCCCATTTCTATTTTTTAAATCTTGGTAAATTTAATTCCACCAAGAATTTGGTTTTACGCGAAAAATATTTAAATTAGTGGTGTAACTAAATCGGCATAATCAATTCTATTATTTTCCATTAGACGTGTGTTTTTTATCATTAGTAAAAAAATAAAAACGACGTTTTATGACAACTTCTCTCAGCAGAATAACTCATTCATTTTGCAGAAATAGGCATTTTTGTTGGTGTTTTACATTTCCTAGATATCCTTCTTGTTTTGTTTTAAGTCTTAAAAAAGGGAACCTTTTAAAACACAATGTATGAGTAATAAGATAGGGATATGGATTGATAGTTCAAAAGCAATAATCGTAAAATTGAACAATTCGATTGAAAACGTAATAGAACTAAATTCGAATATTGAAACGGCAGTTCACCCTGAAAATGAATTAGATAATGACATTTTCAAGGCAAAAAAAAACATTGCCAAAGAAAAAAAAATTGAGGAAAGAAGAAAACACCAAACAACCCTATTCCTTAAAAATGTTATAGAAACCACTAAAAATTCGGGTGAAATTTATGTTTTTGGACCTGGTTTGCTGAAGACGCAACTCAGAGATGTCTTTCTTAAAGATACGCTATTGGCCGCTCGTTTGAAAGCCGTAGAAAAAGCAGATTCCATGACGTTAGAACAAATTATTGCGCAAGTTAAATTATTCTTTACAGAAGACTCAAAAAGTAAATCGCTTTGAAAAGTTTCTATTTTACTCCCATTTTAGATTTAATCTCAAGAACTATGCTGACACAAGATATCCGCAATCTATTTAATGAAACTGGAGAGATTACGCGATTCACAGGAAGATTTTTTATCGAAGTTTTTAAACCAAGATTAGAGTTTTCAGAACTACTAAGGCAATGCTTTTTTATTGGCTACAAATCGCTCGGTTTGGTTGCAATTACAGCTTTTATAATGGGACTTGTAATAACCATTCAATCGCGGCCAACCCTTGTAGAATTTGGTGCGGAATCGTGGTTACCAAAGATGGTATCTGTTTCTTTAGTTCGTGAAATTGCACCCGTAATTACCGCATTGATATGTGCTGGAAAAATTGGCTCTGGAATCGGAGCTGAACTCGGTTCTATGAAAGTAACAGAGCAAATCGACGCAATGGAAGTTTCTGGAACAAATCCTTATAAATACTTGGTTGTAACGCGCGTTATTGCAACGACAATTATGATACCCCTGCTCGCAATTTTCGCAAATGCGGTATCCTTATACGGTGCTTACCTTGGAGCTAATATTCAGGGCGTTGTAAGTTGGGATTTATTTTGGACACAAGTCTTTGAAACATTGGAATTTAGCGATGTTTTTCCTGCATTGATTAAAACTTTTTTCTTTGGTTTTATTATAGGAATAATCGGCTGTTATAAAGGATTTAATTCCGAAAAAGGAACTGAGGGAGTTGGACAATCAGCAAATTCTGCGGTTGTGATTGCCTCACTTCTCGTATTCATAATTGATTTATTAGCCGTTCAGATAACGGATGTATTGGGTTTAACATAAAATAGGATGGGAAAAAAGATAGAAAAAGTCCTAACAAACAGCAGAGAAATAATGATTTCCATTCAAAATTTAAATATCACTTTTGGAACAAACCATGTGTTAAGAGATTTTAATTTGACTTTATACAAGGGAGAGAACATCGTTGTCTTAGGGAAATCTGGTTCTGGTAAATCCGTTTTGATTAAATGCATCATTGGATTATTGAAAGCGGATTTAGGAAAAATTGAAGTGCTTGGACAGAGCATTCCAGAATTAAACAGCTCAGAATTAGACCATATCCGAATGAAAACAGGTTTTCTCTTTCAAAGTAATGCATTATACGATTCGATGACTGTTCGCGATAACTTGGAATTCCCATTGCGGCGACACGGCATAAAAAAAAGCAAAGCGGAAGTTGATTTTTTAGTCCACGAAGCTTTATCAAATGTAGGACTTCCGAATACTGAAAACATGATGCCGGCAGAGCTTTCTGGCGGTATGAAAAAACGAATTGCACTAGCTCGAACACTTATTTTAAAACCGGAAATTATACTTTACGATGAACCTACAACCGGTTTAGATCCAATTACAGGAAAAGAAATCAGTAATTTAATGATTGATGTTCAAAAAAAATACAACACTTCTTCAATTATTATTTCACACGATATTTATTGTGTGAAATTGGTAGCAAATAGAATTGTTTTGCTAATTGATGGCAAATGTTATGCAGAAGGGACCTACGACGAACTAAAATCTTCCCTTGACCAAAAAGTTAAATCCTTTTTTGAATAATTATGGTAGAAAAATCAAAGAATATCCGAGTTGGAATATTTGTGCTGGTGGGCACGCTTTTTATTATTTCAGCACTTTATTTTATCGGTGACAAGCAGAATCTTTTTAGTTCAAAGTTTAGAATTAAAGCAAATTTCAAGGATGTGAATGGCTTAATACCTGGAAACAATGTACGATTAGGCGGTATCAATATTGGAACAGTAGAGTCTGTTGATATTATAAGTGACTCCAATGTAACTGTCGTAATGGTGATAAAAGACAAGACAAAACCGTACATTAAAAAAAATTCAATTGCGAGTATTGGAACAGATGGTTTGATGGGAAATAAACTGATCAATATTACCCCAGGATTAAAAGATTCGCCCGGAATTCAAGACGGCGATTTTTTACCGACCAAACTACCCTTTGAAACGGATCAAATGATTCAAACAATTGGGAAGACGAATGAAGATGTTTCAATCATTGCCAGCAATTTGCGGGAAATTATAGAGCGACTAAATAATGATAATAATTTGTGGAGCATATTAATGGATACTTCCGTCGCTATAAATTTAAAACAAGCGGTTGTAAATATTAAAATAACGAGTAATCGAACCGCTTCCATAACAGGGGATCTTTCCAGTTTAATCAACGATGTTCAAATGGGAAAAGGAGTTTTGGGTGCCCTAATTACAGACGAAAGTTTAGAGGGGAAATTGAAACAAACAATTGTAAATATTAAGTTTGCATCGGATACACTTGCCTATATTACTGGCGATTTAAAAAGCGTTTCACAGCGCATAAAAAATGGTGAAGGAGCAATTGGAACGCTCTTAATGGACACAAATTTCAGGCTAAATCTATCTAAAAGTATGGAAAATATAGAAAATGGAACAGATGGTTTTAATCAAAATATGGAAGCTTTAAAACATTCCTTTTTACTCCGAAAATATTTCAAAAAGAAAAAGAATATTTAATAACCAAGTATTTTATAATCAGTATGTTAAAAGCATTTTTATGAAGTAAAAATATAATTAAAAATGATCTGACTAAAAAGTTAAATAACATGTGAAAACTTACTGTATTTGATTAGATAGACAATTCAATTAAATGCAAGAGAAAAATATAGTAAATTTACACTCTAAAAAAATCAAAAAAATGACAATTCAAGAAAACACAGTGGTTTCTTTGAGCTATAAGCTCACTAATCACAAAACGGGTGAAACAATCGAAGAAACAACTATTGAAAATCCAATGGTTTTTTTATATGGGGTTGGAGGAGTTTTACCTCAATTTGAAGAAAATATTCAAGGTAAGAAAGTTGGTGATTCGTTTGCTTTTTCCATTGAGTCAAACATGGCTTATGGTCCAACAGATGAGGAACAGATAGCAATGATACCGTTAGATGTTTTTAGAGATGAAGCAGGAGTTTTTGATGAAGAATATTTTGTGGTTGATGCACTAATTCCAATGTCAGATAGCGAAGGAAATCAATTAAGAGGAAGAATTCTTGAAATTAATTCCGAGTTAATTAAGATGGATTTTAACCATCCGCTTGCGGGAAAAGATTTACATTTCGAAGGAAACATCGTTGGAATTCGGGATGCTTCCAAAGACGAATTGGATCATGGACACGTTCACGGCGAAGGCGGACACCAGCATTAATTGGGAATTCGGTTCCTTCGGTAAATAATATGAAAAAATCCTTTGATTACTCAAAGGATTTTTTTGTGCTATTCCATTGCGGATTAATTTAGTTCAGTAAAAAAAATTAGTTCAATATCTGTATCTCCTAATTCACAAGCACCAGTTTTAATACCGGGCTGGTGTTTCAATCGAATTGTCGTTGTTCCTGTTGAAATTGAACCAGTTATCCATTCGCTTAGAATTCCAATTACCAAATTATTCGCATCCAAATCTGTTTTGTTAATTGTCAGATTCAAACCAGCTGAAATATCGAAGCAAAACAAATGGTCGACTCCTTCTTGCTGAACTTCCACAGTGATATCTTTTGCTGGAGAAACACTTTCATTTAACAAGGTAATAACCGCATTATACGTTGCGTTTGCACTTAAACGAATGGTGTCGAATGCAGTTGGATTATTTCCACCAGGTCCATCCACATCTTGAAAAAGTGCAGAAACAGTTGGCAAAACTCCATTTACATCTGTAAATTCTACCTTAAAAGTAGTAATCAATTCTTCTTCATTTGGCACTGGTGGCAAGGGAACGTCGTTTTTTTTATCTTTTTCACAGCTTGTAAATGCTACTACTACCAATGCCATAAAAATTACTATTTTTTTCATCTTTTTTAATTTTAGTTATTCGTTATTTTAATTTATTCGATTGTATTGGAAGCAATAATTTAACTGTCCAATTTCTGCCCAAATCATCTGCAAAATATCTGAAGCGATTCATATAATCTCGGTAACGCGTATTCGTACTATTTTGGCAAGCGACAACGAATTGCATTGTCTGCTCACCTTTCATTTTTTTGGATAATCCTACCTGTCCATTCAGTAAAAAATAACCTTCCGGTGCAGGGGCATAATCATCCTCATTATCCATTCTTTTTTGCTTGGAAACATTCAAACCTTCCAACTCAATAAACGTTTTCCAAGCTGTCTTTTTTATGGGAAGTGTAAACCGCAACCGTTGTATAATTCTGTTTGCTGGAATTCCAAAAACAGGTTTTTTATAGGTCAAATCATCAGCGAATAATGCGCTTCCCTGCAAGGTATAGGTAAAAAATTTAGTAATTGGAATATCCATTTGACCATTAAAACCATATAATTGCACGTTGGATTGTCTGTAATGAAATACCGGAAATGCACCTACAATGGTTAGAACTGGGGGAAAACTTGGCTGTAGATTGATGTATCCATCAAAATAATTGTAAAACACAGAAAGATTTAGTTTTGCAATATTTGACTTGTATTCTATTCCCAGTTGCGCATTGTAAACAATTTCCTTATTCATGTTTCGATCACCAATTTCAATTGCGGCGGCGCCATGATGCAATCCATTGCTGTATAATTCATTAATGGATGGAGGGCGCCAAGCCGAGCCGAAATTAAACCGTGTTAAGAAATGATGGCCAATAAACTTTGAAAAACCAACTGAATAGCTGGCATTTGCAAATTGCTTGGTTGGACGAATCAAACTGTCTTGTTCATACATAAAAACCTGTAATGCTGAAAAATCGAAACGCACGCCATAATCAAATGTCCATTGCTCACGCTCTAACTTCCCAGTATAATACATCCCGAATTGCGATTTTTTAAAGTTTGGAATAAAAAATCGACCAGAATACGCATTGCTCTGCTTCATTCCAAAAAATCCAAAATTGCTTATCCACATTTTAGAATGTTTAATTTCAGTTTTCACATCGAACGTGCTCGTCCATAAATTCAATTCAAAAGCCGGAAGTTTAAGACTCTCAGGAGTTGCAGAATAACTTTTATGTAAATCGTACTCTTGCCGCATGTTATACTGGTAGCCATAAACCGCTGTTGTTAAGATTTTCTCATTCCATTTATAAAGTAATTGGACTCTACTCAAATGATGGTCAATGTGTTGTCTTGGATTTTCAATTTGATAGGTAAAAACTCCTATAGCTGTTGGTTTTTCTGCAGTAAATGCGTTATTTAAATCGGTTAAATTACCAATATGCGACCCTGTAAAAATGCCTAAATTGGTTGTGAAGCGACTGTAAAACACATCTAATTCTAACCTTTTAACACGATAACCTATGGCTCCACTATAACTTATTTCATTCAAAGCAGTATTTTTCAGTAAATAATCCGGTGTGTTTTGCGTACCATTGGTTTTCGTCGTTCCGTGAAATCGGTAAGCAAAATTCTTACTTTTCCCTGTTGAACCAGCAAGAAGAAGAGACGAAAACGCGCCTTTTCCGTTCGAATTTCCACCCAACTTAACCCAACCGTGCAGCTTTTTGTCAAACAGAAGCTTTTGAGGTGAAACAATTATTACTCCACCAATAGCGTCCGGACCATATTGCAATCCAGCGGCACCATGAATTACTTCCAGATTTTCTGCCAGATTTGGATCAATTTCTGGAGCGTGTTCACTTCCCCATTGTTGCCCTTCTTGTCGAATTCCATTATTTACAATTACCAAGCGATTGCTGTGCATTCCATTAATTATAGGCTTGACAATGGAAGAGCCAGTATTCATTGTTGTTACTCCAGGAACTCTACTTAATTGTTCACCAAGTGTATTTCCTTTAATAATGGAAAGGTCATTTGTTTGTAACATCATTCCAGCCTGACTTTCGCGTCTAAATCGAAATGCTTCCATTACATACTCATCCAACTCCAAAGTATGGGTTTCTATAAAAAATATAATCGGCTCATTTATAGGGATTAAGGTAGAAATAATTACTGGTTCGCAGCCTAAATGCGGAATACATTTCAAGGTTAGATTACCAGCGCACAAATTGGATAGCAGAAAATTTCCTAAACTATCGGTAAGAATGTTTTTATCGTGTTCTACGACAAATATTTTAGCAAATGGAATTGCTTCCAGCGTATGCTTATCGCGCACGGTTCCTTTAATGGTATACACACAATTTTGCGCTAAAAAACACCAAGATATAGAAACCATTGCGCATGAAAGAATAAATTTCATCAATGGATGTATTACGGTTTATAAATGGACTTTTAGAAATTAAGCCATTGGCGGACCGCGCCGCGAGAAATATTCAAAAGATAATCGAGAGTAGTTTTTAACCGGAAGTTCGTTGGCAATCGGATAGGTTATTTTACTAAAATGGAATGCTAAAAATGTTGGCTGTTGTATAATTCCAAGATCATATTCACAAACAAAACAATTGTCTTGAGCAATCGTTTCATCTGAGTTATTTGATTCTATCTTTTTATGGTCTTCGCAATCGTGCCAAAGAGTTCTAGGAGTTAAAACTGCAAAGAAACCAAACAAGACAAGATAAGAAAGCCATTGTACTTTTTTCATCACACTAATTTACGACTTATTTCAAACAAAACAAGCGCCCTTATGGAGCGCTTGTTATAGTTATTCAGGATATTAAAATTATTGCCCCATCATTTCATTAGAAAGAGCTTCCAATTCTTTGTATGAATCGCATTCTTTCATTTCAGTTTCCATAGCTTTTCTCTCCTCATCTGACTTGCCATCATTCATTTTTTGGCATTTTTCCATATCAGCCTTATATTTGGTTTGAATTTCTTCCATTTTGGCTTGATCCATTTTGGATTCTTTTAATTCTTTCATCATTGAAAGCCCTGTTTCAGCGCAAGAACAAACTTCACTTTTTCCACAAGACGATAAAACTAAAACAGCCAATACCGCTGCTGATACGATTATTTTTTTCATAGTATATTTTTTAAATTCGATTAAAAATAGCTTAAAAAAGCAAAAACGATACACACAAGTTTATTTTTTATCTTCTTTTTATTAACAATTAAAGGCGAATCGTAAAATTAAAACTTGCTTCTTCCTATTTCTTTCTGCTTTCAAGACATGCTTTCACTTTGCTTTCATGTGCTTTTCGTTGCTCAGGCGATCGGCTAGCATCTTGCATTTTAAAAGACTCGCACTTTTTGCTTATGTATTCAAATCGACCTACTAATTTCTGTAGCTGATTATCGGATAAATTTGGATTTAAAATGGCTTTATTAATAGAATCTCCTTTTAAAATGCATGCACAAAAATCCCATTGATCGCCATATTTTTTTTCAATTAGGTAAACGGCGTTTTTGAAATCCTTTTTGTCGACACCATTAACCTTTTCATTTTTTTGTGCATTTATGAGTTTTAATTCTCCTACAACCTCCCCATTTTTATTACTTTTTTCGCATTCCTTACACGATTTTTTTTGTGTGCAACTGAATAAAAATATCACTACAATAGTAAAAACACCTGGGTAAAACCAAAAATTTCTTGTTTTTATCCTAAATTGACTTGAAACATTTGTTAGGCAGATCATAGAATAATACAAATTAATTATACCCAAAGCGCTATTAAAAACGAACGGATTTACATCAACATTCCTCCACATACATTAATGGTCTGGCCCGTAATGTAGCTTGACATATCAGAACCAAGGAAAACAGCTAAGTTTGCAACATCCTGTGGCGTTCCGCCCCTCCTTAATGGAATTGACTTCCGCCATTCTTCCACCACTTTTGGATCCAAAGCATCCGTCATTTCCGTTTCGATAAATCCTGGCGCAATTGCATTGCAACGAATATTCCTAGATCCTAGTTCTTGGGCGATTGACTTTGTGAAACCTATCAATCCAGCTTTGGAAGCAGCGTAATTAGATTGGCCTGCATTTCCGCTCACTCCAACAACACTAGACATATTAATAATAGAACCGCTTTTCGCTTTCAACATTGGTCGCTGAACAGCTTTCGTCAAATTAAATGCAGATTTTAAATTTGTATTAATCACATCATCCCATTGTTCTTCCGTCATTCGCATTAATAAAGTATCTCGAGTAATTCCGGCATTATTCACCAAAACATCAATTGTTCCGAATTCTGCCACTACATCATCTACGAGTTTTTGGGCATCATCAAACTTAGCAGCATCACTTTTGAAACCTTTTGCTACTCCACCATTTGCAGATAATTCCGCTTCAAGTGCGCGCGCCTTTTCATCTGAAGATAAATACGTAAATGCTATCTTTGCGCCTTGTTTTGCGCATTCTTCTGCTATTGATTTACCAATTCCTCTGGAAGCTCCTGTAATTAAAACTACTTTGTTTTCTAATAATCCCATGTTTTTATTTTTTGTCAAATATAAGGAAAGACTGTAATAGTCATTTTGATTTAGCCAAAGAATTTGAAAAACATAAAAAAAAATGAAATAACATTAAAAAAAAACTAAAAATAACTTGTAGCTATAAAACTAAATTTGTAATTTTGTTTCAGGTTTAGTTGTAAAAGGTAGGTTAGGTTAGGTTTGAAAGGAGCGAAACGCCTGTTTTGCTCCTTTCGACGTTTTAATAGATACCCTTTTACAAAACTGACTTCTTACCATTGTTATTATTAAGGCATCAATAATTACCTAATTTTCTATTGAAAATTGATTGTAATTACACTTTGCGTATCATAGAATTTTATTGGGATGAAAAAAAAACTCAAATTCTAATTTATAGTTTGGGCAAAACTAAAGACTTTATGCAAAGGCCCCGGGTTTATTTATCCCGATCTAGTTAAAAAAATCCCAAGTGATTCCAACACGAATTAGATTGGACTGCAAAGGATAATTCTTTACTAATTCACTATTTTTATCATTCCAGAAATAAGCTATATTTTCCATTCTGAGGAAAAATTTAAATTCTTCAATTTGAAACCCAGCAAAAAAGTGAATATTTGTATATCCTTTATTATTGGTATAAATTTCATCTAACTGGAAGGATCCTGTATTCGAACTATAACCAATTCGCTGAAACGAAGAAAGTAGCGCAAAGTCAATACCTGTATATGCTAGCATCTTTCTAGCCTTAAAAATGTAGCCTTTTAAAAATAAGCGAGTTTGAAATTGATGTGTAGGTGTTATTTTTAAATTATCCATGGAAACGGTAAAAATATAATTTGGCTGAATAGTAAGTTTTCTATATGCATACTCCAGTCGAAGGGAAATTTGTTGAAAACGAAAGGAACCAAGCGTATCATTTCGCCAAGTATCTTGAATAAAAAAGTAATTATTTTTCATTAGTGTAAATGAATACGTTCCAAGAAATGAGATTCCCGCTAAAGAACTTTTGACAGAAACAGTGGGTTGAAAGCGAATTTGTTTGTTCGGATTCTGAAGATTACATGCATAATTATTACCTACGGCGTACCTTTGGTAATAATCTGGCAACTTATTCTCATAAAGGACGGAACCTGCAAACTTAAATTTATTGCTTTTGTAATTAGCGGATAGTAAATGAATGCTTTCGTTTTGCGCACCAACGAGATTCCATTCCGAGAATGCTTGAAGGGTTAAATCTTTTCGTTTGTAGGCATAATTTGCTACCAAATTAAGTTCAAGCGTATCCCGATAAATTCCTAAATTTTGAAAATTCCAAAATCGAAGCGTTGGTCCAAACGTCAAAAAATGAAAATCATTTTTCCAGAAAACTCCTACTCCATTGGCAATTTGAGACCATTGGTGCTGATCATTGGTAACCAAACTATCTTTATTAATGGAAGAATACAAAAGAGAAAGAGAATCAGATTTTTCCGTGTAGGAAAATTTTTTAATTTTTAATTCGTGCTGTATATATAATCCCATTGCTTTGGTTGAATCTTTTATACAATCAACATAATTTGTAAGCGAAAGTCGTGTCCTTCTCGTTGCCAATTTTGCATTTTCTTTTTGTACAGGAAGAAAAACCAAATCAAAATTATCGGCAAGAGAATCTAATAATAAACCCCCATTTTGCTCAGCATCGGAAGTTTCATAAGCTCCTTTCAGCTCAAACGAATAAATTTTACCTGTTTTATTCAATTGAAGCTGCAAATCATTGTGGGTAAATTCGCTGTTTCTTAAAAATCCAGAAGAGCGATATTTTGTATAATCTAAATTCAGTAAAACAGAGTGCTTAAAAGCTTGCTCATATGTTGCGGTTACAAACTGAGTTCCTTTTCCACCAAAAGAATAAGCAAAACCAAGATGCGGCAATCCAGTGTATCGCATTTTCTTCCAATCACTAAACGAATAGAATTGTTGTCCGCCATTAAATTTAATGAATTCATTCGGACCAAGTGTATTTTCCAGTCGATTCCAGCTTCCTCCAACAAATGTAGAAGAGGGCATTCCGATGATTAAATCGATGGAATCCAATTTTCCACCCGATTGGTGAAACATTTTAAGGGAATCAACAGAAAAAAGGGAACGAAAAGTTTGAGCGTTTAAAGAAACGCAGAAGAAAAGAGAAATACACACTATAAAAAAGCGCATGGTTAAAAAAAAGTAAATGTATAAAAAAAGGGGCAAAAGCCCCTAATATTGTTTTTTCAGCGAGAATCGCTTATAACTTATTTAAAGCAACTTGTAAACCAGATTTCAAGTTTGCAGCTTTGTTTTTGTGGATAACATTTCTTTTTGCTAATTTATCCAACATAGCTACAACACTTGGAAACAATGTTTCCGCTTCTTTTTTATCCGTTACAGCACGCAGTCTTCTAACCGCATTTCGCGTTGTTTTATGCTGATACTTGTTACGAAGTTTTTTAGCTTCGTTCGATCTGATTCTCTTTTGTGCTGACTTATGGTTCGCCATTTTGTTTTGTTTTGTTAAAAAAATTTTTAAAATTGCCTAGTAGCCCATAGGAGAATCGAACTCCTGTTACCAGGATGAAAACCTGGCGTCCTAACCACTAGACGAATGGGCCAAATTAATTAAAATTTGGTACTTTGTAGCCCATAGGAGAATCGAACTCCTGTTACCAGGATGAAAACCTGGCGTCCTAACCACTAGACGAATGGGCCTTATATCAATTCTCCCGTGTTAATTTGGGAGTGCAAATATATACTGAAATTCTTTAATAGCAAACGTCTAGCGGTTTTTTTTTAAATTATTTCTTTATCATCTGATTTCATTTTGAAGCCTAGACGTTTACCTGTTTGTATTTGTGAGTTATTGCTAATCATTTGTGACTCTTCAACAGTCATTTCTGAAACAAATTCATATGGTGGTATTAACATATCAAATTCAATTGCAAAAACAAATGCCATTTGAACAACCAATTTAATAGAAACCTCATTAATTTCCATGTGCTCAAGATCTCTAAATAACATTCCCAGCTGACCTTTTCCTTCAATCATGAAGTGACGATCTTTATTGAACATGATTCGACCAATCAAATAGCCATGATCATTCACCCTATTTTGTAAAAATGATTGTGCTAAAAAATTATAAATATAAATTACACCAAAAAACCCACGGTCGTCATCTTCTTTAAAATAATGGGTTCCCCAAAGTGGATTATCGTCCGGTAATCTAAAAACGTTATTGTGCGCATGAAAAACCAGAACATCGCTACCTATGTATACATGTTTTTCAAATTGGCCCTTTTCTTTCGTAAATAAGCGGATCCTTGGATCTTTTATCTGTAACTTAAGTTCATCTAACTCTTTATTTATTGCATCATTGAAAAGTTTAAAAATAATTACTGCATCAGCGGCGATATTCTGCTTTAAGGTCGCTTTACTTTTTAAAAGATCTAAAATAATCTTTCTATTTTGTTCATTTTTCATACTTTAATATGCTTTAGCAAAAATCACTCTTGATGCGGAAGGTTTTCCCGTAACCATGCAAATCCCTTCTTCCATTTCCTGGTCTAGTGCAATGCACCTAATCGTCGCTTGAGTCTCTTCCTTGATTTTCGCTTCTGTTTCTTTCGTGCCATCCCAATGGGCCAAGTAAAATCCACCATTATCGATTAAGGATTTAAACTCTTCATATGAATCCACTTTTTGTGTTTTTTCAGCTCGGTAGGCATTAGCTCGCGTCAATAGATTTGACTGAATTGCATCTAATAAATTTTGTACATAAATCTCAATCCCTTCAAAATCAACAACTTCTTTCGTTTTTGTATCTCTTCTTGCGACTTCCGCTTTTCCATTTGCTAAATCTCTTGGTCCAATTGCAATGCGCACAGGAACCCCTTTTGATTCGTATTCTGCAAATTTCCATCCCGGGCGACGGTTGATATCGTCGTCGTATTTAAATGAAATTCCTAAGGATTTAAACTTAGCGGCCAAATCCACCATTTTTTCATTGATTAATTCCAACTCCTCCTCTGTTTTATGAATCGGAACTGCGACAACTTGAATTGGCGCTAATGCTGGCGGAAGAACCAGACCTTCGTCGTCTGAATGCGTCATAATCAACGCGCCCATTAAACGGGTGGAAACTCCCCAAGAAGTTGCCCATACATATTCTAATTTTCCTTCTTTGTCGGCAAATTTCACATCGAAAGCTTTCGCGAAATTTTGACCGAGAAAGTGGGATGTTCCAGCTTGCAACGCTTTTCCATCCTGCATCATAGATTCAATACAATACGTATCCAAAGCACCTGCAAATCGTTCACTTTCGGTTTTACGGCCTTTAATTACGGGCATTGCCATATAATTTTCAGCGAAATCCGCATAAACTTCCAACATCAATTCTGCTTCCGCTATTGCTTCAGCTTGCGTAGCATGCGCTGTATGTCCTTCTTGCCAAAGAAACTCTGTCGTTCTTAAAAATAAACGTGTACGCATTTCCCAGCGCACAACATTCGCCCATTGGTTAATCAAGATAGGTAAATCTCTGTAGGATTGAATCCAGTTTTTATAGGAATTCCAAATGATAGTTTCAGATGTAGGACGCACAATTAATTCCTCTTCCAATTTTGCAGTTGGATCTACTATTACACCACTTCCATCTTCAGCATTTTTCAAACGGTAATGGGTAACGACAGCGCATTCTTTAGCGAACCCTTCGATATGACTCGCTTCTTTACTAAAATATGATTTTGGAATAAACAAGGGAAAATATGCGTTTGAATGTCCGGTTTCTTTGAACTTCTTATCCAGAATTTCCTTCATTTTCTCCCAGATTGCATATCCGTAAGGTTTTATTACCATGCATCCTTTGACGTCTGAATGTTCGGCAAGATCTGCCCGATAAACCAATTCGTTATACCATTTTGAATAATCCTCTTCTCTTGTCGTGTATTTCTGTGCCATGAAAACTGCGTTTGCTCCAATTAATTGTTTGTAAAGTTAGAAATTATACCTTACCTTTAAATAAATCAATAGTACTTTTGATATGAAAACTTATCTATACCTTACTTTTGCACTTTTCGGAACGCATTTCCTAACCTCTTGCTATTCTTCTAAGTTGCTCGTAGATGACGATGTTTATGTCTTGAAAAATCAGGCATTGCCTATCGGTGAATCTTTAACGGATGAAACTTCCTACACGACATTTAAAAGTCGTCAAAAAAGAAATACTACCGCTTCAAATTATTACAGAGACGATAGGAACTACTTGTACAATTCCAGTTGCAACTATTTTAGTATCGATAGGTTTGGTTGCGGTTGCAGTTTTTATTCTTGGAACTTTTATTCGCACAATTTTTATCCACATAGATTTTATCCACCGTTTTATGCTTACGATCCTTATTTTTATGGCTCGTATGGATTTTATCCTACTGGATTTTATGCCTTTCCAATGAATACTTTTGGTATTTATGGTGGTACAATTTACAGTTCAGGTCCAACAATCTTTACTATTCCTGAGATTCATACAAACCAGCATTCCGGCCCAAGAGGAAGTATTTCTGGGTTTGGAAATTCCGCTAGCAGAAATTCAAATCCAATCGTTCTAAAATCAGCTACATATTCCTCCACTCCCGGAAATAAACCTCTCTCCACTATTTTAAGGGATCGACCAATTGGCTCTCAAAGAGAATCTACACGAGCAACAGAAATCCAAAATCGTCCAGTTAGGAGTGAATCCAATACATATCGACCATCTGGAGAAAGAAATCAGCGACCAGCAACCCAAAATCGACCTGCTGGAAATCGACCCACTGGAATTGAGCGTCCAACCGCACCAAATCGAGAAATAAATCAACCGCGACAGAATAGAGAAATCAATCCAACTCAAAACAGAGGCGGCAACAATTCTCGTGGCGGAAGCAATAATGCTCCTTCTCATAAAAGGAATTAGACTTCTAAAATGCGGTATATACTATTTATTGGAATTCTGTTTTCAAGTCAGTTTGGTAAAGCTCAAAACGATTCAGATCTCTTCCGGTTTTCAAAAACGATGTATTACGGCACTGCGCGATTTGAGGCAATGGGCGGCTCTTTTGGCGCACTAGGTGCGGATTTGAGTAGTTCCCAAATTAATCCTGCAGGTTATGGCCGCTTCTCCACTTCGAATGTAGGAATTTCTATTTATGGCGGATCCACCAAAAACACCGCCTATTTTCAAGGGAACAATACGCAAGCCAATAAAGGACAAGGCGGGATTAGTAATTTTGCAATTGTTTTTACCGAAGATAAATCGGAAGATGCATCCGGCTTTATTTACCGCCAAATTGGCTTTGGATTTAACCAAATAGAACGATTCAAAAACACTTTCACCTATGAAGGTCAGCAGTTTGAATCTTTGTTGGATGAGTTCTCTAGTCAAGCGGATGGTTATTTTCCCGAAGAGTTAAATAGTTACTTTGCTTTTAGTACCGAATTAGCTTACAACACGTATGCGCTAAATTACGACAACACTTCTAATTCCTATTATTCATTGCTGAACAATGGCGATATGCTGCATAAAAGAACGGTTGAAACAAAAGGAGGAATTGGGGAATATTTCTTTTCCTACAGTGCAAACTATTTAAATAAGTTGTATTTGGGTGCTAATATCGGCATTCGTTCTATCCGCTACCAAGATTCCTATTCCCATACTGAAACATTGACAGACACTAGTAATACGCCGCTGCGTTCTTTTAATTATGACTACCAGTTTGATACAAAGGGAATCGGAATGAATATAAAATTAGGAGCTATTTATCTTGTTTCTGAATCCTTGCGCTTTGGCATAGCTATTCACAGTTCCACATTTGCGGAGTTGGAAGATAATTATACGGCTAGTATGGCATGTACTTTTGAGGATTCTATTGTTCAGATTTCTGAAACGGACATTCCAAAGGGCAATTATAAATATAAAATCAGGAATCCCGGTAAAATAGTTGGTTCTGTCGCTTATGTTTTTGGCACGAAAGGTTGCGTCAATTTAGACATAGATTACTTAAATTACAAGAATGCGCGTTTCAAAACTACAGAAGATATAGCCTATACGCCATACGATTATGCGTATGAAAATGGGATTGCAAAAACGGTATTTCAGGATGCTGTAAATATTCGTCTTGGTGGCGAATTGGTCGTTTTTACTGGCTTCTATCTACGAGCCGGAATAGGATTTTATGGCAATGCTTATAAAGAATCGGAGAAAGTTGAACTAAATTCAGATCTTATTTATTCTGGTGGAATTGGGTTAAAAACAAAGCTTTGCACTTTAGATTTTTCCTATCGCCAACGCAGTAATAAGCGCAATTATTATGCATTTACGAATAGCCAAGCAGATATAAATAGTACCACTGGAATTTTTGTATTCAGCGGCTCGATATGCTTTTAGTCCAAAGGAACGTAAAATTACAGCAATCTTTTGACGGCTTCAGAAAGTGTAATTTTTTCAATCTTACTTTCCACCCATGCGTTGATGTTGAAATATTCCAAAATAACTTTTTCATTGCGATTATTTAGAAGTTCGTTCAATTCAACTTTCAGTTCTAACCATGTCTTTAAAATTTCTGAATTATCAGAGAGTTTTGCTATTTTACGGATGTTTCGTATGCATACATTTTCGATTTCAAAACTACGTTCCTGTTTATTCAGGTAGCGATTTGTAGATTTTATTAGGTAATCCAGAAAGTCATAATTTTCAAGTTCAAAATGCAAAACAACATTAAACAACCTTGAAAAGCTATAAATATCTTGTCGTAAATTCTGCTCGCTATCGTTCAAAACAATGTTTATATACGAAAGTGCTTTTTTGAATTCGCCGTTACCGAAAAAGCTGTATGCTTTGTTGTAAGTCAATAATACCTCTTGCTCCTTATTTATCTTTTCAGCGTATTCCTTTTGCAAACGTTCGATTTCAGGAATTAGATTAACGCTTTCTTGAAAAGCACCTTGTGCTTGTAAAAGTGTGAGTTCTAAATTTGAGGAATTTGTAAAAATCCGAACCATTAGATCCGTTGAATTAAATCCTTTATTGCCTTCTAGGGATTTTAAATCAGCAATTAATTTTTTAGCTTTTTCAAATTCTTTGCTCACAATATAGGACCGAAGCAGGTGGGAAAGCGTCATGACATAGCGTTGTCCAGAATCCACTTTGATTTCAGGATTATTATCTAGTATTTCGCGCGTCCGATTAAAAAACTGGAAACTGTCTTCAAAATTTCGATTTGTTGCAGCACACAAACCCTTGATATAATAGCACATAGAAGATGCTCTAGTAGATATAGCGGTATTTTTCCCTTTAATTAAATGGTAATTTGCAATCTCGTCAACAACTTTTCTTTCTTCATCCGTACGTGTGAAACCGCCGCTTCTAAAAACAAGATTTATTTTGGAGTAAATTACTTGGTATTCCGCTAGATTCCGCAACTTTTCGATCACTATTTCCTCTTCTTGCATGAGTTCCTTTACATTGACAGAGAATTCTCGTGAATCATAGGATTCCTCAATCAATTTTTTCTCCCAAGAAATCAATTCATACCAATAATAAAACTTTTCGTTTTTTCTGGCTTGAAATTTTGCCCTAGAAACAAATTTTTCACACTCTTTGTACAGCGCTTTATTGTATAAAATTTCAACATTTTTTATCTCTTGTTTTAAAATACTACTAATAGATTGCTCACTGTAAAAGGCACGTAAGCTCTTCAATATCAATTTATATAAATGATTTTTTTCAGAAGGTAAATGATTAACGAAGATTTCGGCTTTGAATTCTTCTTTGAGTTTTGCCTCATCATAGTAGGACTGAGATTCAATAAAATCAAATATTTTCAAGTAATTTTTGTCTCCCGACTGCAAAGAAGATGACAATTTAAAAAAGCGCTTTTCGGATTTAGTCAAAGACGTTATGAGATGGAATAATTCTATGGATGGCTTCATATATGTTGTAAGTTTCAAGCGTTAAAAATAACGAATAGAAAATAACTTTCTTAGCATAGGATTGATTATTTGTTATTAATTACAAATAAAATTTAGTAAAAAAGAAAAGCTTCGGTTTCCCAAAGCTTTTCAACAAACAACAACAAACTAAAAAACCTCACGCACCTATTGAAATAGGCTAGAATTATCTATTATCGGAGGGAAACCTTTTCACCTTTTGAGAGAATTAAATCCGGTGTTATACTATTATTGTATTTTAATAATGCTTCCAATCTCAAAGCCTGTTCTTGAGAAATTTCTCGCAAAGACATACTTTTTGTTAGTTTAAGATCCTTGTTTTTCGACCTGTTTCTTTTTCTTTGTATGTACACAATATCCCCCTCTTCTAGTATATCCTTTTGGGAATAAAAATCATTGTACTTGTATAATTGCCATAATCCTAAACCAAATTCTTTTGAAAGGCGATAGAATGTGTCTCCTTTTTTAGCAATAATATAATTCACATTATTTTGATGTTTAGCAATTGTATGATTTTGAGAATCACTTTTTTCATTCTTAGCAGTTAAATTTGGTGCGTTTAACTTATTTCCTGAAACAACATCTAATTCATACAATTTCAACTCATCAATAATGGCAATTAACAGTTCTGAATATTTTGGATTTGTAGCATAACCGGCATCTTTTAGACCATTCGCCCATCCTTTATAATCTGTCAATTCCAAAAGAAATAAGCTACTATATCTTTTTTTATCTAATAGAAAATTTGTGTGGTCGATATAGGATTGCTCTGCATTTGCATACACTCGAAAACATTCCCCTTCGGAATCATCGTCCAAATATATTTTATCGCCTGTCCAGTCGTGGCATTTTATTCCAAAATGGTTATTACCTTTTCTGGCTAATTCAGAATTTCCACTTCCTGACTCCAAGATTCCTTGCGCAAGAGTAATACTTGCCGGAATTTTACTTTGAACCATCTGTTGAATGGCAATTTCTTGCCATATTTCAGCATATTCCTTTTTTGAAATTTGCTTTTCAATTTCACTAGCTTTTGGAAAAAAAACTAAAGAAATTCCAATAATTAGTAGTGCTAACTTCATACTTCATGTATTTATAAAATGCCTTTACGATTTAAAAACTAAAAAGTTACGTAAATTGTTTAAAAGTCAAAAAAAAATGTTAACAACGTTATATACTATTGATTAGTAGACAATTCGTCACTATCTCAATGGTTAGTATGTCATTTTTTCCGAAATAAAGGGTAAGAGATTTTTGGCTTTGATTTTGACACATCAGAAACGTAAAAAACAAACAAAATAAGGTATAAAAAACAATCAAAAGAAAAAAAATGGACTTTCAGAAATTCACAATCAAAGCACAAGAGGCACTTCAACAAGCACAAGAAATAGCCGAGAAAAATGGCAATCAAGCAATAGAAACAGGGCATATTCTAAAAGCAATATTTCTAAAGGATAAAGATGTGACCCCTTACCTTTTTGGTAAATTAGCGGTTAAACAACCAATACTTGAAATGGCATTGGACCGGATTTTAGAAACCTATTCCAAAGTTGAAGGTGGAAACGTTTATCTTTCTCAAAACGCCAATCGAATTCTAAATAATGCATTAAATGAGTTAAGTAAATTTGGTGACGACTACGTATCCATTGAGTTGATGTTGTACGTATTAGTTGATTCTTCTGACTCAATTGGTTCCTTATTAAAAGACAATAAAATCACAAAGACAGCACTAAAACAAGCAATTATGGATTTACGAAAAGGTGAAAAAGTAACATCAAATAGTCAAGAGAACACCTATCAATCTTTAGAAAAGTACGCGAAAAATTTAAACGAATTAGCAAAATCCGGTAAATTGGACCCAGTAATTGGAAGAGATGATGAAATTCGAAGAGTGCTTCAGATTTTAACAAGAAGAACAAAAAACAATCCGATATTAATTGGCGAACCTGGCGTTGGGAAAACAGCAATTGCAGAAGGAATAGCCCATAGAATTGTGGATGGTGATGTTCCTGAAAACCTAAAATCCAAAGTGGTTTTTTCACTCGATATGGGAGCGTTAATTGCTGGAGCGAAATACAAGGGTGAATTTGAAGAACGATTAAAAGCAGTAATCAAAGAAGTAATCCATGCGGAAGGAGAAATCATATTATTCATAGATGAAATCCATACCCTTGTTGGAGCAGGTGGCGGCGAAGGAGCAATGGATGCAGCGAATATTTTAAAACCGGCACTTGCGCGAGGCGAACTTAGAGCAGTTGGAGCAACAACATTGAATGAGTACCAAAAATACTTTGAAAAAGACAAAGCATTAGTTCGCCGATTTCAAACCGTATTGGTAGACGAACCAAGCAATGAAGATGCTATCTCAATTTTGCGGGGAATCAAAGAAAAGTACGAAAACCACCACAAAGTATTGATTAAAGACGCTGCGATTATTTCAGCCGTGGAACTTTCCCAGCGCTATATTACGGATAGACAATTACCAGACAAAGCAATAGATTTGATTGATGAAGCAGCATCGAAAGTACGAATGGAAATCAATTCCAAACCAGAGGAATTAGATGAATTGGAGCGAAAAATTCTACAATTTGAAATTGAAAGAGCAGCACTAAAAAGAGAAAATGACATTAAAAAAATTGAATTACTTGAGAAGGATTTAGCGAATTTAACTGAGCAGCGAGATGCATTTAGAGCAAAATGGCAAGCTGAACGAGATATTGTTGATTCAATACAAAAAAATAAAGAAGCGATTGAAAACTTCAAATTGGAAGCAGAACAAGCAGAAAGATCCGGCGATTACGGCAAAGTAGCAGAAATTCGTTATGGAAAAATTAAGGAAATTGAAGCGGTTTTAGAAAAAGATAAAACTAGATTAGCTGAGATTCATGCCAATAGCAAAATGATAAAAGAAGAAGTGGATTCTGAAGAAATTGCGGAGGTAGTTTCCAAATGGACAGGAATTCCGGTAACAAAAATGATGGAAAGCGAAATTTCCAAACTTTTACGACTTGAAGATGAGCTAAGAAAGCGCGTTGTGGGCCAAGAAGAAGCGATAGCTGCAATTTCCGATGCTGTGAGACGTTCACGAGCAGGTTTACAGGACGCAAGAAAACCAATTGGATCCTTTATTTTTCTTGGAACCACAGGTGTAGGAAAAACGGAATTGGCTAAAGCATTAGCAGAGTTTCTGTTTAATGATGAAAATGCAATGACTCGGATAGACATGAGTGAATACCAGGAAAAACATTCTGTATCGCGTATGGTTGGAGCGCCTCCGGGATATGTTGGCTATGAAGAAGGTGGACAACTTTCCGAAGCAGTTCGCAGACGCCCCTATTCGATTGTACTTTTAGATGAAATTGAAAAAGCCCATCCAGATGTTTTCAATATCCTTTTACAAGTTTTGGACGATGGACGACTTACGGATAATAAAGGACGCGTTGTTAATTTTAAAAATACCATAATTATAATGACCTCCAATTTAGGTTCAGACGTGATTCATGAAAAGTTTGATACTGCAAAACCTGCAGAATTAGAAAAAGTGGCAGAATTGGCTAAAATTGAAGTTTTAGAATTACTAAGACAGCGTATACGACCAGAATTTTTAAATAGAATTGACGAAACAATTATGTTTTTGCCATTGACAAAAGAAAACGTTGGAGAAATAGCTACTATTCAATTAGAAAAACTAAAAAAACAATTGAAAGAAAAGGGCATAAACCTTGTGATAACAGATGACGCATTCCATTTTATTGCCGAAACTGGATACGATCCGTATTTTGGAGCTAGGCCAGTGAAACGAGTTATTCAAAAAAACGTTTTAAATGAACTTTCCAAAGCACTATTAAGCGGAGCAATAGACAAAACAAAAAATGTTGTTATGGATATTTTTGACGGAAAAATCGTTTTTCGAAAACCAATTCTCGCGTCAGAGGAAATTTAGTAATTTAAAATACAATATATTTTTATCTAAAGAAAAAAAACAGACATATAAATTATAAAAACAAAAAAGGAGTAGCATGCTACTCCTTTTTTTTACCTAACCTGATTATTTTGAAACCACTCTACGATAATCGTTTCAGATAGGGTAATAATTATGCCAAAAAACTAACTGACTGAAATACAATTTATTAATATTTTAGCATAGGTATAATATTCTCGTAAATGGAATATTATTCCCATTTTGAGAATATTTCTCAATTTTAATACATGGATTTCAAAAAGTGAATTCATAATGAAATTACGATTACTCTTAGGTATTGATCCATTCCAAAGACAATATGTTTAGTTTGGGAAAATTCCATCCTAAAATTAAAACACAAAAATTATTTAAATTAAGATTAACTGAAAATTCTTTAAAATAAAAGGTTGTTGGTTGAAATAGTTCATTGAAGCTTTTGAAAAATAATAAGTTCGCATCTATGAATAAGTATATCAAAACGAAACCTTTTTAATTAAAGCAACAATGAAAATTATCTCCAATAAAAAAATCAACTCCTACCTATTTTCTAGATTCCCGATTCAATTTAACCAAAAAAAAGAATTGAAAAGATGGAACACTGCAAACTTAAAACCATTTGTTGGTGTTTTCTTATTATTTACTATTGTTTCAAATTCTAATTTGTTTGCGCAAAGCTCGAGTTCAAAAGGCTTACCCATCGCATATTGGGATTTTGAAAATAATACAAATAGAGCGATTTCCGAAAACACTGTAGAACAAGCGATTAATCCAAACTGTATTTTTCAAGGGAAATTTGGCGGAGCAACAACCACAATTTGCACCATTAATGGAAACGGAACGGCTTATGGCACTGCTAATAACAATAGCGGTGCAGCAATTATAACCGGCGGATGGACGACTTCCAATTCCCCCATAGCACCAACAAGTCCAGCAAATACAACTACTCAAACGTTTTTTGAATTTAGAATAAACACAACTGGTTTTTCAGGAATTGGTTTTAGTGTGGATATTTATTCAAATGGTTCAAATCCGAACTTTCCAAAAAGTGCTTATAGCATTAGCACCGATTTGGGAGTAACCTGGACTGCTTTTTCGGCAAATTTATCCTCAAAGGGAAATTGGGCATCTCATTTTTTTTCTTTGCCATCATCCGCAGATAATATTTCTGAATTAAGAATTATTTTTTCTGGATACGGATCAGGGAATAATATCAACTGCAGCTCCGGGAATAATGGCGTATTAGGACTTGATAATTTACAGATTTTTTCTACTGGTACTGTAATAAATGCCGGACTTAAGAACTCCTTGAATGAACCTTCTATTTATACGAGTTATACAAGTGGTCAAACTGGTTTTGTTTGGACGCGGTACTGGAATTTCTCTATTCGCAGCAATTCAACATTTAATTTAAAATCAGATATTGCAATCGGAACCGCAACAATTGCAGGAAGTGTTGATGTGTTATCTGGTGGAACACTTGATTGTGGCAGCAGCGCTTCTTGTAAAATATATACCACAAACGGAACATTATCGACAGTTTCTATTAATTCCGGGGGAACGATAATTTGTCGAAGTCCAGATGGGATTTCCGCGGCAGGAAACGCATCGGGTAATATTCAAACTACAATTAGAAATTTTAATACCGGAGGCAATTATGTGTATGCAAATTCCAGTTCTTCCTCCTATTCACAAAATACAGGAACTGGTCTACCTGTATCTTTGACGGGAAATTTAACAATTAATAATCCATCAGGAGTAAATTTAACTACAACAACTTCTTCCACTAATCCAAGTGTTTTATATCTAACATCTGGTAATCTAAATTTGGGAATGAATAATTTTAAAGCAAATACAATTAATGGAGGAACGTCAAGTAGTTATGTTTGCACGGGTGCAACTGGGGTTTTGAAACAATTCGTACAAACAAATCCAATAATTTTTCCAATTGGTAATTCCACTTTTAATCCTGCCATTGTTACAAATAGTGGCACAAGTGATTTGTTCAATTTAAGGGTTATAGATAATGTAACGGATAATGGAACTGGAATTGGCACAACAACAACTCTTCCAGCTATAAAACGAACATGGGTGATAGCCGAAGAAATAACTGGAGGAAGTAATGTCACCTTGAATCTCTATTGGAATGGAATTTCAGAGGAAATAAACAATTTCCAAGTATCTGCTCCTTATATTGGCCATTTCATTGCTTCCAACAACCAATGGACAAATATTGGCGGTTCTCCTGGTTTGCAAAACATTGAAAGCTCAGGAATTACAACATTTTCTCTATTTACTATTTTTTCAGATAATCCTTCTGCACTGCCGATTGAGCTACTCAATTTTCAAGCAAATTGCATAATCGATTCTAAGATTGAGGTAACTTGGTCAACAGCGAGTGAGCATAACTCTAGTCATTTTCAATTGGATAGCTCGGAAGATTCATTTAATTGGACAAACTTAAAAACAATTCCTTCTGCGGGAAATTCCACAAGTTTGCAAAACTATTCCGTTTTAGATAATCGAAACTTAAGTAACCCAATTTACTATCAATTAACACAATTTGATACAGATGGAAAATCTAAAACATACCCAATTATTAGCAATTCGTGTTCGAATATGGATCAGCAGGAAATAATAATTTACCCAAATCCGAACGCTGGTGTTTTTTATGTAAAAATAACATCTATGTTAAAACTTAAAAATGCTACACTAACAGTGTGTAACATTCAGGGGAAAGAAATAATTAAACAAAAAATAGAAATAAACAATGGGGAAAATAATTTTTATATTGAAAACATTTCCCTTTTGAAAGGAATATATTTCTTACAGGTAACCCATGAAAACTATAACTACCCTTTGAAAAAAATGTTAGTTAATTAATTGAAATTTTAGAAACTAAAGTTGAAGATTATTCAGGTTTTGTTTATTAGGCATAAAAAAAAGCAGCTAAAACGCTGCTTTTTTATTATTATTAAAACCTAAATAGGCATTTTTTTCTCTAATTCTTCTAGTAGCCTAAAATCTACCCTTCTGTTCTTACCTCTTCCTTCTGGAGTAGCGTTGGAATCAATTGGTTTGGACAAACCATAATTTTCCACTAAAATTCGATTGACGGAAACACCATTTGCAATTAAATAATTACGAACCGTTACAGCTCTTTTTTTAGACAATTCCATATTATAAGCAGATGATCCGATTGCATCCGTGTGCCCTTCCGCAATTACAAATAAGGATGGATTTTCTTTCAAAATTGAAATTAAGGTATCCAATTTATATTTTTGAGTAGGTAAAATAGAATATTTATCAAATGCAAAAACAATTCCCTCAGGGATTCTATCCGCAATAATTGGTTCTTCAACTATTTCATAGATTACGTCTGCAACAATTTCTGGAATTGGTTCATAATGAAAAGTAAACACATCATCCTGTTTCCCATTGCTATTTCTACTACTCGAAAAATAACCATTCGTGTCTGAAAGCATCAATAAAGCAAGATCATCAAATTCTGAATTGAAACCATCACCTAAATTTCTGACTACTCCATTATCTAAAACAAAAAGGTCTAATCCTCCTTTACCTTGGGAGTTGTTGGAAGTATAATACAATTTTGAATTAAACAGAAACGGAAAACACTCCGTTGAATCTGTATTAATTGCATCCATTGCAATTGGTCTACCCCAATCTTTTCCATTAAAATCGCTATAATAAATATCGTAAATGTGCTTTCCATTTTTAAAATCTGAGGCAAAATAAAGTCGGTTATTTGCGCCATCAAAAAAGGGATGCGTAACATTATATAAATCACTATTCAATGGGTGTGAAAGCGGCGGAAGCCATTCCCCTGCTTCAGAAAACATATAGAAAATTCCTAATTTACTTTCCTTGGAATTACTATTATTAGAAAAGAAGAGCATGTTTCCGCTGCTATTGGCAGAAATTGGACCATCGTGCATAACCGAATTAATAGTTGTTAGCTTTTTGTACTCTTTACTTAACAACTTTGCCTCGGTCAATTCGCATCCTTGAATTTTAAAAACATCCGAATAGGGAATTGATAAAACCTCGTCTACATATGATTTACCATCGATCTTTGGGTTAGATGCAGAAACTACAAATAATTCTTTTTCAATTATTCTAACCCCATAATCATCAAAAGGAGTATTAAAACAAACAGTATCTACTATCAATTTTTGACCTGAAGAAATAAGACTAAAAAAACTAATTATTACTATTAAATAAACCTTCACAATACTTGAATATTAAGTAAAACCATTTTTAATTAAAAAATCTTGGACTATCTCCACTTTTTTTAACCTTGCCAAATTTTAAACGCAATCCCAATTCATGGGATTGAATAGATACTGTATTCATGCGGTTCATTGGATAAACATAGGAATAACCAAGGTATAATTTGTCCTGGATATTAACACCTATAATTGCTCCAACACTTCCTTTAAAATTGTAAGTCACACCTAAATCAAGTAGATTATTCATCGTAAAGACAGCATTAACATCTAAACTAAGTGGACCACCATGACCAAAAAGCGCCATAACACTTGGACGAAATTCAACTGTTTCGTTTATTTTTAAATCTGCTCCTGTATATGCAATATAGCCGCTTTTTTTGTCTACATATGCTCCCATATCCATTCTATTAAAACGCAACGTACCAACTCTAGGTTTTGAAAATCCAAAATATAACTTCTTCGAATACACCAAAAAACCAAAACCTGCATTAAAAGAAAGTCCTGTGGATAAATTTTCTTGCATATCCGGATCTGAAGATTGAGATGTCTGCAATTCAGAGGTTATCACATTGTGATTGATCGCCGATAATTTTAAGCCTGTAGAAAACTTCCATTTATTGGATAATTTCAAATGATATGCTCCAACTAAGCTAACATTTGTTGAATGAACAGGACCGTTTTCATCCGCAACAACAGTTGCACCAATTCCAAAATTATCCATCACTTTGAAATTTCCAGAAATCGTTGCTGTTTGCGGGGCACCCGGCATTCCAACCCAATATTGAGAACCAAGTACCGAAACATCTGAATATTCATTGGAACCCGCATGTGCTGGATTCAACACTAATGCATTAAATCGATATTGTCTGTAACTAGGATCAACCTGAGCTGAAATTGAATTGCTTATCGCAAGCGAAGCGAAACAAACAAACAAACTATATATTGAATACTTTTTCATATTTATTTTTTTACTAATGAATATTTATTGTCTAACTCTATTGATATAAACGAAACCTTTTCTTATATCATTTTCTGAAAGTTTCAGAACATAATAGTAGGTAGCATCTGGAAGCGCCTGACCATTATCCGATCGTGTTCCATCCCAATCGTTTTGGTAATCTTTGCTGGAATACACAGAATTTCCATATCTATTGTATACATCCAATTCGCGTTGCTCAAAAGTTTCAAGATTTCCAATCACGAAATATTCGTTTATATTATTTCCGTTTGGTGTAAATGCTTCCGGAATTATAGGTTCAATAGGATCCGCAACACCATCACAAGAATCGTCTATTCCATCGTTATCTGAATCTATTCCATTTGTTTTAACAGTAATTGAAACTGTTGAAATAGTTGTATTGTTATTATTATCTGTGATGAATACAGTAATATTATTTACACCAACATCTAAACAATTGAAATCAGTTTGACTCAAGTTTGTTGATGCAATTCCACAATTATCAGAAGAACCTGTATCAATATCTGAGAAGGAAATAGAAGCATTGCCCTGACCATCTAAAGTCACATTAATATTTTGTAACAATGCCGTTGGACTAATAATATCCGATACAGAAATAGTTTGCGTAGCCGTAGCGGTGTTTCCTGCTGCATCCGTAACTGTATAAGTCACAATTGTAGTTCCTACAGGGAAATCAAGTGGCGCATCGTTTACAATTGACGCAACTGTGCAATTATCTGTTGCTATTGGATTACCAAGAATTAATCCAGAAGCTACACAATTATTATTTGTACTAACCTGCATATTTGCCGGTGCGATAATA
>CANJSS010000015.1 GCA_947476955.1 Flavobacteriales bacterium | reverse complement strand
TCGACCAAGGATACATTTCGTTTGAGGAGCCATTCGCAAAAATGATCAACCAAGGGATGATTTTGGGAAATAGCCGATTTGCATATAGACTTCATATTGGAAGTGTTGGAATTGAAAACTTAAAACTTCCGGCAAGGTTCATTTATGTTAGTAAATCATATAGAAACGAAATTGTTCATGGCATTAAAGGAGAATTCACTGAGAAAATCAACCAATGTATTCAATCGGTAAACAGCGAAATTGATTTTAGTAAAGTAACTTATTTTGTAAATCAAGTTCATGTGAACATCAATTATGTTGATGGAGAAATATTAAATATAGATTTGGCTAAGACGGATCCATATCATAGTGAGTTTAATGAATCTATATTTTTAAAAGAAAATGATGACAGTTATCTATGTGGTTCAGAAGTAGAGAAAATGTCAAAATCAAAATTGAACGTGCAAACGCCGGATGAATTGGTAGAAAAATTTGGTGCGGATACCTTGCGCATGTATGAAATGTTCTTGGGACCTTTGGAACAAAGTAAACCATGGGACACAAAAGGAATCAATGGCGTACATAACTTCTTGCGCAAATTATGGCGATTGTTCAATATCGATGAAAATGGTCAAGCACATCTTTCTGGAGAACCAGCTGGTAAAGACTCTTTGAAAACACTCCACCGAACAATCAAAAAAATGACGGACGATCTAGATCGTTTTTCCTTTAATACGGGTGTTTCTAATTTTATGATTTGTGTGAATGAGTTGACAGAACAAAAATGCAACAATCGTTTAGTTTTACAAGAACTTATTATCCTATTGTCTCCCTACGCTCCTCATATTTGTGAAGAATTATGGGTGAAATTAGGAAATACTGCGGGTGAAATTAATTATGCCTCATTCCCAAAATTCAATGAAATTTATTTGGTGGAAGCGGCTTATTCTTATCCGGTTTCTTTTAACGGTAAAATGCGCCTTAAAATTGAATTGCCAACAAATTTGTCCGCAAAAGAAGTAGAAGAAGCGGTTCTTTCCAATACTGAAGCACAAAAATGGTTGGAAGGAAAACTGCCGAAGAAAGTAATTGTTGTTCCAGGTAAAATCGTGAATATCGTTTTATAATTTGGCGTTCACTTTTTGATTTCTGTGAAATTTACTTTAATTGGAAAACTTCCAGTTGTTTAAATTCTATTGGATTAAAACCAGAATAGAGCAATCGAAATTCGACATGTTGCTCCAGGTTTTCAATGGTAAAAGTACATGTAACATATTGTTTCCCCTGAACTAATTCTGCATGTTCTATATCCTTTAGAAACAAGGATTTTTGCCCAAATCCTGACGAAATATCTATCGTTAATGGCTTGCTAGCTTTTGGTAATCCAGCGCTGGAGCAGAAGAATCGAACGCGATATGTTCCTGGAACCAATGAAATATCCGGCCCATAAACAAGGTGCCTATTTATAAGTTTTTTGTCATCTGGATTGACCTTAAGCGAAGAAGTAGTTTTGTCTAAAACCGTAGAATCAAATTTCAAATCACCCAAGGTGTAAATTTTAGCAAGTTTCTTTGGTTTGTACGCGCATAGATTTGAGCCACCTAGAAAAAATTCATCCGAATATTTATAGAGCATTACACCAAATTGTTGCATGCTATCCGGGAATGTATCGAACCACATATCTCTGCTCACATAGATTTTCGGCTGCCTAAAAACCTCTAAAATTCTAGCTGTATTTTTTATGTCTTCACTTTCGTGTGGCGTACTTTTAATGTTTTCAGGATTCGCAATAGAGCACCGGTAAGCGTCCCAATAATCACCAATGATTCCAATTTTCCCTAATTTATTTAGTTCTAAAATCTTAGAACGCATAGATGTATATTGCCAATTGTTTGCACGTAAAGAAGTGTAGATTGGTGTTACTCCTAAGATTATAACGCAGAAAACACAAATGGCTTTTAGGGATTTTCCCATTTTCTCAACATAAGAATCCAAAAGAAACAACCCCAAAAGCAGTCCTGAAATATAAGGTGCAACAAAATACCACCGTCCCATATTATTTAACAGTACCCAATGTGCCAGAAAAATTATGACTAGAACAGCAAAAAAATCACTTATTAAAAATAATTTCCACGGATTTTTTAACGAAAAAATAGATTTGTAATACAGTACAAGAATTCCCAAAAGGAGAATTAAAATCAAAAGAATTATCCAAGCTCCAAGAGAAATAAGGAAATTATCCTCATGAAAGGATAATACGTTTATGCAATCCAGTAGCACTATTCGAATACTTTGTCCAATTTGTTCCGCTGTATTGAACTGTTGAAAATTTTCTGTTATACCTGTAGCATAGGTTTTCAATTTCAAAATAAGAAAAGTTACCGCTGCGATTCCTAAAGAGGTATAAAGGGAAAAAAGCTTTTTTGGAAAATGTTCTATTTTTTGATTCATAGAATAAAATAACACAGTAAATGCCAAAAGCAGAACCGTAAAAAATGCTAGATCAGAAGTCCAAATTGCCAATCCCCATAGACCAATCGCAACCAATAGATGAAAGTGTTTTGAAAAGTTGTTTAGGTCCTTTTTGTGCAGTAAGCGATCTAAAAAATAAATAGAAAAGCCAATCAAACTATAGCTCATTCCAATTGGAAACGATAAAATATTTATGAATCTTTCGTACGGAAAAAACCAAAGTACAGCAAAAATTATTAGGGTAAACGGCTGTTTGAATAATTTAGAGAAGCCAATGAAACCAAGTGTTAAAAGGAGATAATTACTTAGCGAAACAGAAAGAATCGGACTGAGATTTAATACGTGTATAAAAAATTGACTGATTAATGGAATAATTGTTCCTCCTCTATCTTGCCCCCAGCAATAGAAATCAGGTGGAATTTGGTAATCATATGCCATCAAAACATTTAAGGCATCATCGGAAGTAACAAGTGGGTTATATGCTAATGAATATAAAAAAAAGGAGGAGAGAATAATAAATGCCACCAAAGAAATCCGCACAATTAAACGAGTTTTAATTTCGATAAATTTAGTGTTTAAAAATAACTTTTGGCATAGCCTTTGCTTTTGTCCGAAAAACAGGTGTTAATTAAAATTCTTTAGTATGAAAAATTGGATATATGTAGCTAGTTTATTTGGCATTCTACTAATAATGTCAAGCAGTGCGATAGTAACTTACCCAACTGTTACGAATAAATCCTTTCAAGTAGGTGAAAAATTACGTTACAGAGTCACTTATGGTTTTATTGACGCTGGGGAAGCAATTTTAGAAATTAAATCTACCAAGAAAAAAGGGAATAATCGCGAGTTGATTCAAGCTGTTGGAACGGGACGAACACTTGGAGGATTCAATGCGTTTTACCGCGTTGAGGATTCATACGAAACGTTTATGGATTCAAAAGGAATCTTTCCTTGGTTTTTTGTGCGCCGAGTCGATGAGGGAGGATATAAAATCAACCAGGATTATGCGTTCAAGCACGACAAGTCGAAAGTGGATAATGGAAAGGGAAAAGAATTTAAAATCCCAATGGGAGTGCAGGATATGATTTCCGCGTTTTATTATGCGCGAACTTTGGATTTTAAAAACATGAAAAAGGGAAAAACCTTTGAATTTAAATGTTTTATGGATGATGAGCTTTATAATTTAAAAATCAAATACGTTGGCGAAGAAGTAATTCATATTCGAAAAGGGAAATTTAATTGCCATAAATTCGTTCCGGTCGTTCAAACAGGACGTTATTTTAAAAGCGAAGAGGATGTGAATTTCTGGGTTACAAATGATGAAAATAAAATACCTATATTAGTGAAGGCTAAAATTCCAGTTGGGGTAGTGAAAATGCACTTGGTAGAATGGAGTGGGTTAAAAAACGATATGAAAAGCAAACTTAAATAGTCGAACGAAATTTTCCTGAATGCCACCCCGATACAAATTGGTGGTGGCATTCTTTTTTATTAAACATGTTCTTTTGATAAAAAAATCAATCTTACTTTGGGAAAAATTAGTTTAGTTTGTCATTTACTTTAATTTTGCGCAAATATCAAGATAATAAGAAAGAATGGATGCTCAATTTACACTTGTAGAGAAGGAAGTTGAAGGAACTTTTGTTTTTCCAAGCGAAGAAGTGTTAAAAATGGAAGAAGCAATTAAATTATTGAAAAATCAGTTGGAAAGAGCAATTTCTTTAGGTACCTTGGGACTTCAAAAACTTAGAATTTGTTTTGAAGATGTTAAAAAATACGATTTTAGAAATTACAATTTGCCCAGTTACAATTGTCGCCATTGTGTTGAAGCAAATTTCAATTATTCCAATCAATAGAATTTATAAACTAGAAATAAAAAATTAATTATGTCTAAGAAAAGAGCCATCATTAGTTACGATAAATTAACTATCGATCAAAAGAAGCAAATCTTAAAAGATTTCCCAGATGGGTATATTAACCATTTGTCAAGTATTAAAATTCCAACAAGCAAATTTCCGAATGGCGAAATGATGGAAGCCCTGATTTGGGAAACGGATGAGGTAATTTATTTGATAAAGATCAATAAATCTGTTCCAAAATCTGCAGCAATACTGGATGAAGAGGAAGATGATTTCGATGATGAAGAATTGGAAAAAGTAGATGTGAAAGATGACGAATTGGATTCGGATGATGAAGATGAGCCAGACTATGATAAGCCAGAAGAGGATGAAGAGGACGAGGATGAATAAATTATAGGTTTGTTTTAGCATAAAAAGTATAAATTCCACATAACAAAAACGGCTCTGTTACGGAGCCGTTTTTGGTTTTATTAATTTTTTATGCCTATTTTATTCAGCTAATTTAATCCTCTTTTTTAGTCGTTTAATTTCAAAACTGCCATGAATGCTTCTTGCGGAACTTCTACTCTTCCGACTTGTCGCATGCGTTTTTTACCTTCCTTTTGCTTCTCTAACAATTTTCGCTTTCGAGAAATATCGCCACCATAACATTTCGCAGTAACATCTTTTCGAAGTGCTTTGATTGTTTCACGAGCAATGACCTTCGCCCCAATAGCCGCTTGAATTGGAATTTCAAATTGCTGCCTTGGAATCAATTCTTTTAATTTCAAACAAATTCGTTTCCCAAGATCGTATGCGTTACTCCTGTGAACCAAAGCTGACAATGCATCCACTTGTTCGCCATTTAACAAAAGATCCATTTTAATCAAATCCGAATCCTTGTAGCCAATTGGATGGTAATCAAAAGAGGCGTATCCTCTAGAAACCGATTTTAAACGGTCATAAAAATCAAATACAATTTCCGCTAAAGGCATTTCGAAAGAAAGTTCCACGCGATCTTGTGTCAGATATACCTGATTTTTTATATCACCGCGTTTCTCAATGCAGAGCGTCATAATTTGACCAACGTATTCCGATTTGGTAATTACTTGCGCCTTAATATATGGTTCTTCAATTCTTTCCATACCTGAAGGATCTGGCAATTCTGAAGGATTATTCACGATTAATTCAACTGCAGGATCTTTTCGCATATATGCTTTGTAAGAAACGTTTGGAACAGTTGTAATAACAGTCATATTGAATTCACGCTCCAAGCGTTCTTGTATAATTTCCATGTGAAGCATTCCTAAAAACCCACAACGGAAACCAAAACCTAAAGCTGCGGATGATTCTGGTTCAAATACCAGGGAAGAATCGTTTAATTGTAATTTCTCCATCGAATACCGCAGCTCTTCGTATTCATCTGTATCCACTGGATAGATTCCAGCAAAAACCATTGGCTTCACATCTTCAAACCCCCTAATTGCTGAATCGCATGGATTGGCAAAAGTCGTAATTGTATCCCCAACTTTTACTTCGTTTGCTTGTTTGATTCCTGAAATAATATATCCCACGTCTCCAGCACGAACTTCATTTTTCGGACTTAGCGACATTTTTAAAATTCCTATTTCGTCAGCATTATAGGTTTTTCCTGTATTGAAAAATTTAATTTTTTCTCCTTTTCGCAAAACGCCGTTTCTAATTCTGTAGTATGCTATAATTCCTCGGAATGGATTAAACACTGAATCAAAAATCATTGCTTGAAGTGGGGCATTTTCATCTCCTTTTGGAGAAGGAATTCGGTTGATAACGGCTTCTAAAATTTGATCTACACCCAAACCGGTTTTCCCAGATGCTTGGATTATATCTTCCAAATTACAGCCAATTAATTCCATAATTTGATCAGAAACTTCTTCTGGCATAGCACCAGGAAGATCCATTTTGTTCAAAATTGGAATAATCTCCAAATCGTGCTCTAATGCAAGGTATAAATTGGAAATCGTTTGCGCCTCAATTCCTTGCGAAGCATCAACAATCAATAAAGCACCTTCGCACGCTGCTATAGAACGCGAAACTTCGTAAGAAAAATCTACGTGTCCAGGTGTGTCAATTAAATTTAAAATGTAATCCTGGCCTTCAAATGTATAATTCATTTGAATTGCATGACTTTTAATTGTAATTCCACGTTCACGCTCTAAATCCATGTCATCCAAGGCCTGATTTTGCATTTCGCGGTCGGAAATCGTTCCGGTAGTTTGCAAAAGTCTATCTGCCAGGGTACTTTTCCCATGATCAATGTGCGCTATAATGCAGAAATTACGTATGTTTTTCATAAATGTGTGTGACTTATTAGAAATTCCTAATTACAAGGAAAGTGTCACAAAAGTACGTCAAAAATTCATAATTCGTGGGTTGTAAATGGAAGTTTCTGTGCGAAACCCTCTAATTCGAAACGAAATAACAAAAGGGCATAAAACATGAAAGGGGAAATAAAAAATCTCCCCTTTCAATACCTAAACTACTACTACTACTTATGAAAACCGACTTTTACTACGAGCCAGTGCTTTAAATCTTCTCAATAAACGAGCCAAAATATCAAAACAAAAATTATTTGTTTAGCATCAACTTGTTTCTGTTACTATTACTTTAACGGATATGTTATCGAAAAATTACATGTTATAGATTAGTTTAACATTTTTTAAGATTTGGTGGAAAGTTTACATTTTCCGTTTCTTGTTCTAGCAAGGAAAGTGGGTTATTAACAATGGGTATTTTTTAATTTTCATAAATGGTTATTTCTCCGACCAATATTTATTTTTAACTTCGTAACCGATGAGTTCAACCGCAGAAAAATTCAGTAAACAAGGTGTTCGTTCCAGTTATGTTTCGACTGTAATTGGAATTTCGCTTGTGCTATTTATGATTGGCCTAGTTTTAGGCGGAATTTTTGGATTGGAAAATGTTCAAAAACAAGCGAAAGAATCCTTACAGGGTGATTTATTTTTTAAGCCGGAATTAAATGATGCAGATATTAAGCAGATTGAACAAGAGCTAAAAACATGGGATGAGTTCAGCGATGTTTATTTCGTTTCACCTGAAAGAGCAATTGAAGAATTTAGCGGGACGGATCAAAATGCGGATCAAATTCTTTCCATTTTTGAAGGTGAAAATCCGCTTCCTCCAACAATTGGATTTAAGCCGAAAGCGGATCACGCTAGCAAAGAAGGAATGGAAAACATTAAAAAGAAATTGCTTTCGTCTTATACGGATCAAATTGATGAGGTAAATTATGACAAAGCAAGTGTTGAATCTGTAAATCTTGGTTTTCGCCAATTTGTATTCTTGTTTCTTGCTGTTGCTTTGTTGCTCATAATTATTGCCGTTGCAATGATCAACAATACTATTCGAATGGCGCTTTATTCCAAACGATTTACCATTAAAACAATGCAATTGGTAGGTGCAAAATCAAGCTATATTCGCAAACCGTTTTTAATTCAATCTCTTTTTCAAGGGGCAGTTTCTGCATTGATTGGATTGGCTTTGTTGATGACTTTGTTTTTTGCATTGAATAATTTGATAGAGTCATTTGAAATTAGTTATACGCTTGAAACATTTCTACTTCTTACTGCTTCATTGCTGGTGATTGGAGTTGTAATTACATTAGTTTCAACTTGGTTTGCTCTTAACAAATATTTGCGAATGAAGTTGGATGATTTATATTAAATTTGACTCATGGAGAATAAAAAGTCACAATTCGGTTTTCAACCGGGAAACTATAAACTATTACTGATAGGCCTTGCAATTAATGTGTTAGGATTTCTTTTGATGATTGGTGGAGCTGCGGAAGACCCAAATTCCTTTGATGCGTCCGAACTTTTTAGTGCACGCAGAATTACCCTTGCGCCAATGCTAATTGTTGCTGGATATATCGTAATAATTTATTCGATTCTAAAAAAGAAAAAAATCAGTAAAGATTAATTACGTTTCAAATGGAATTTATTCAAGCACTTATCCTAGCCATCGTTGAAGGCTTGACGGAGTTTTTACCGGTATCTTCAACTGCGCACATGATCTTTACAAGTGCCATTTTTCAAACGGAATCGGATGAATTTGTCAAGTTATTCCAAGTTTCAATTCAATTTGGTGCCATATTGTCCGTTGTTGCATTATACTGGAAAAAATTCTTCGATTTCAAGTCTCCTAAATTTTATTTCAAATTGGCGTTGGCAGTTATTCCAGCTTTGATTTTGGGAAAATTATTTGACGAGCAGATCGAATCCGTTTTGGAAAAACCCATTCCGATTGCAGTAGTTTTGATTATAGGTGGAGTGGTTTTATTGTTTGTCGATAGATTATTTAAAAAAACCAATATTGATAAGGAAGAAAATATTACCCTTCGTAAAGCTATTACAATAGGTTTTTGGCAATGTCTTGCAATGATGCCTGGAACTAGCCGATCTGCAGCATCCATAATTGGCGGTATGCAGCAAGGTTTAACCCGTAAAATGGCAGCAGAATTTAGTTTCTTTCTTGCGGTGCCAACCATGTTGGCTGTTACCATGTATTCCGTTTTTGTAAAAGATTGGAAAGTAAAGGGAATCGAACAAAAAGGCTATGAAATGATAACAGCGTCGAATGAAAACATGTTGCTCTTTATTTTTGGAAATATTCTAGCATTTATAGTTGCGGCATTGGCCATCAAATTATTCATTGGAATTATCGATAAATACGGTTTCAAAATTTGGGGATGGTATAGAATTGTGCTAGGAATACTTTTAATTACCTTTTTCGTTTGGAGAGATGGATTTTATTGAAGGAGAAACAATCCTAGTTGACAAGCCTCTTGGCTGGACTTCTTTCGATGTGGTCAATAAAATCAGATGGAATTTAAAACAAGTTTTACACGTTAAAAACATAAAAGTTGGCCACGCGGGAACGTTGGACCCTCTTGCAACTGGGTTATTGGTTTTATGCACAGGAAAACACACCAAGAAAATCGATCAGTTGATGGGTGGAATGAAAACCTACACAGGAACGATTTTATTGGGAAAAACAACGCCATCTTATGATTTGGAGAGCGCATTCGATGCAGAATTTCCAACAGAACATATCACAGCAGAATTAATGGAAGAAACGCGTTCGCGGTTTAGTGGAGAAATGCAACAAGTACCGCCTATTTTTTCCGCCAAGCAAGTGGATGGAAAACGTGCTTATGATCTCGCCCGAGCAGGAAAAGAAGTTGTTTTGAAGGCAAATACGATTCAAATTTCAGCCTTCACAATCTCCGCAGAGCGCTTTCCAGAAATTGATTTTGAAATAACCTGTTCGAAAGGAACCTACATTCGATCTATCGCATACGATTTTGGCAAACTTCTCCGATCTGGCGGCACTTTAATCGCGTTAAGAAGAACTAAATCTGGAGAGCAATCCATCGAAGAAGCAAAAAGTGTAGACGACTGGATTTCAACTATTCAGGGGAAGTAATCATTATTCCGAAATTAGCACTTGACAAGCCCTCTAATATTTTGTACCTTTGTGCTCCTTTTTAAAAGGAACTAAAAAACTGCAGTATGAGTAAAATGAAACTTTCCGATTTTAGTTTTGATCTTCCAGAGGAATTAATCGCGGAATATCCTAGTGAAAATCGCGATGAAGCCAAGTTGATGGTTATACACCGTTCTACCGGAAAAATTGAACACAAATTATTTAAAGATCTGATAAATTACTTCTCTGAAGGAGACGTGATGATCATGAACAATACGCGTGTTTTTCCAGCAAGAATGTATGGTAATAAAGAGAAAACTGGGGCTAAAATTGAAGTTTTTTTATTAAGAGAATTGAATCGTGAAAGTTTGCTGTGGGATGTTTTGGTAGATCCAGCACGTAAAATTCGAATTGGAAACAAATTATATTTCGGTGATGACGATTCATTGGTTGCTGAAGTAATCGATAACACAACATCGAGAGGGAGAACATTGCGATTTCTTTTTGATGGGCCATACGAAGAATTCAAAGCGAAAATTACCGAACTGGGTGAAACGCCGCTTCCAAAATACATCAAACGTTCGGTGGAACCTTCTGACGAAGACCGCTACCAAACGATTTTCGCAAAGGAAGAAGGAGCGGTTGCAGCGCCAACAGCTGGCTTACATTTCTCAAGAGAACTTTTGAAAAGGTTGGAATTGAAAGGAATTCAATTTGCAGAAGTTACCCTGCATATTGGATTGGGAACATTCCGCCCGGTAGAAGTAGAGGATTTGACAAAACATAAAATGGATTCCGAGCAAGTTATAATCGATGAAAAGTGTGTAAAAATTGTAAACAATGCTAAACTGAATAAAAAGAAAGTTTGTGCAATTGGAACAACTTCTATGCGTTCCATCGAAACATCGGTATCCACAGATGGTTTGTTAAAACCATACGATGGTTGGACAAATAAATTTATTTTCCCGCCATACGATTTTAGTATTGCTGATTCAATGGTTACAAATTTCCACACACCGCTTTCCACTTTATTAATGATGATTTCAGCGTTTTGCGGGCACGATTTAATGATGACAGCTTACAAAGAAGCAATTGAAAATAAATATAAATTTTATTCTTACGGCGATGCGATGTTGATTTTGTAATCGTTGCAGCTTTATAATATTTCAATTAAAGAGACTTTTGGGTCTCTTTTTTTGTTTTATAACAGATCAAAAATGAGCTAGAATAAACGCAATGGCACATGGTTTCAAGCATAGAATCAATTAGAAAATTTGTATTTCAGGATACAATAAATTGCTCTAAAACCATCTTTCCATCCAATTTTTTTTCCTTCTTCATACGTTCTGCCGTAGTAGGAGATTCCAACCTCATAAATTTTTATTTTTGGAATTTTCGCAAGTTTTGCTGTGATTTCTGGTTCGATACCAAACCTTTTTTCTTGTATATTGATATCTTTTGCAATAGACGTACGAATCAATTTGTAACAGGTTTCCATATCCGTCAAATTGAGATTCGTCATCATATTGGAAAGTCGCGTTAAAAACTTATTTCCAATGGAATGCCAATAGAACAAAATTCTGTGCGGGTGGTGACCGATGAAACGAGAACCGTATACAACATCTGCATCGTCCATAAAAACTGGCTTTAGCAACAAATTATATTCTTGTGGATCATATTCCAAGTCGGCATCTTGTACCAGTAAAAAATCACCTGAACATTCTTGAATTGCACGGTTTATTGCAGCACCTTTTCCCATGTTCCTTTCCTGCGAAAAGAAACGAATATCCAACTCTGGGTGCGCTGAAATATAGTTTTCAATGCTGTCAACCGTTTTATCTGTGGAACAGTCGTTCACTATTATTATTTCTTTTGCTATTTTGTTATCCAATTCTACAGCAGCTATTTTCTCAAGAATTACCTGTATTGTATTTTCTTCGTTATAAGCTGGAATAAGAATCGATAATTTTTGGATGGACATATAATAGGGTTAAAGATACAAATGTAAAAAATTAGTTCGTTTTATGAATTTAAGGCTCTTTAACTTTCTGTTTTAAACGGAAGTTGCTCCTTGAAGAGGTAAACTTAAAAAGTTCAACCCGAAATGGAGAACGGAAATCGGCTTAAAATCTGATAGGAAGATGCAAAAATAAAATCTATAGAGCGGATAAAAAGACCTTTAATATTTGATGCAGGTAGTTAATTTCATTACTTTTGTCGTGCAATTTTTATTCATGGAGGTCCCAACTCAACAAATGTCACTAGGAAAAAAAATACAAATTTATAACGCATTTACAAAATTTCGATTAGCCTCACTCGTTGTACTTTCAGCATTATCTGGGTATCTATTTGCTGGCGGAAATAATGGGTTGCATATTTTTTATTTACTCCTTGGCGGAACTCTCGTAACTGCAGCTTCAAATGGTTCCAATCAAATTTGGGAACGCGATTTAGATAAATTAATGAAACGTACGGAGCGCCGACCGATTCCAATGGGAACAATGTCGGTAAAGGAAGCATATACTCTTGTTGTGGTTTCATTGCTTGCAGGAACTTATTTATTATTTCTAATCAATATTTATTCTGCACTTCTAGGATTGGCGGCTTTTATATTATATGTATTTGTCTACACCCCAATGAAACGCATTTCGCCATGGGCAGTTTTTGTTGGCGCATTTCCTGGCGCTATTCCGCCAATGCTTGGAGCAATCGCTGCAACGAACGATTTTGGGTTACTTCCTGGGGTACTTTTTTTCGTTCAATTTATGTGGCAGTTCCCTCATTTTTGGGCAATTGCGTGGGTTTTATACGATGATTATAAAGCAGGAGGTTTTTCGTTATTGCCTTCGTCAAAAGGACAATCTAGCGCATCTGCATTTCAAATTCTTGTCTATTCGTTTGCAATGATTCCATTTAGTTTGTTGCCTTGGATTCTTGGATGGACGGGAATCCCAACGCTAATTATAGCAACAATTGCTAGCACTGTATTTTTCTTATATGCCTATAAATTATATATTTCCTGCGAAACAAAAGATGCACGTAAACTTATGTTCGCCTCGTTTGTTTATTTACCAGTGATTCAGTTTTTATATGTTTTTGATAGAAATGCCGAAGCAATCAAACAATTATTTTAAGTATGAGAGTAGATTATGAAAAAGAATTAAGCCCGGAAATTAGGGAAAAGACGAAGAAGAATCTTGTTTACGTCGGAATTTTTAGCATAATAATGTTATTTGCAGGATTTACATCTGCATATATCGTTTCGATGGGCGATTCATTCTGGCTAAAATATCCAATGCCAAATGGTTTTTGGGTAAGTACAGTGGTTATTATTTTGAGCAGTTTTTTCTTGCAAATGGCCATACACTTCGTCAAGAAAAACAACCAGAAAATGTTGCGGTTTTTTATTGCACTGACTTTAATTTCAGGGATTTCCTTCGTTTATTTTCAATTTCAAGGATACAAGCAATTAACTAGTTTCGGAGCACACGCTGTAAATAACCACATCATTGTAACTCAGGGTCGATACGGGGATTATTTCGAGATAAAATATAACGGCTCGTTCATAGAAGTCGATGGAAACGATTACAAGTTAAATGGTAAAAATTTAACTGCCGCTCAAATGAAAGAATTGCAGGCCTTCGCTAATCAATTTTTGACTTTGAAACGCAACGAATCTTTCGAAATTAAAGACTATGGAAAAAAGTTCGTTTTGTATTACAAGAGCCAACCGCTTGGATTGGTAAACACTAAATTATGCACTCCAGATGGAAAAGAAATTCAATACGTTGACCAAATGCGCCTGAAAGATCTTTCCATCAATATTCGAGATGGTAGAGGAGATTTCTTTGTGAAAGGTCAAATCGGGAAAGACTTCAAGTTACTATACAAAGGAAAAGAGTTGGAATACAAAGATCGAACCTTACAAATGAATGGTAGAAAATTGTCGAGATACCTTCAAATTAAAGCAATGGAATCATCCGACACCGGAACTTCCTATTTATACATAATTACTTTCTTGCATTTGATGCACATTTTAGTAACATTGATTTACATGTCAAAACTGACAATAGCCTCATTTTCAGGCAAGTTTACCTCCGAAGAGAATCTAAGCCTTAGAGTCGGTGCAATTTTCTGGCATTTTTTAGGTCTTTTATGGGCTTATTTATTGCTTTTTTTACTTTTTATTCACTAAACTTGCATAAAAATTTTAGTAATGGCAGGAGACACTTCTAAACAAATGGATGCTTCTACACTTTGGGGTGGGAAAGTTTCCCCATTTAGTACAAGCTATGGAAAGTTAATGATGTGGTTTTTCCTTGTGTCGGATGCTTTGACATTTGGAGGACTATTAATCGCTTACGGTTTTACGCGTCACGATGCGCAGGATTCTTGGCCTATTGGTGAAGAAACGTTTAATTCCATGCCTTTCTTAGGTCATGGTTATCCATTGTTGTATGTCGCTTTGATGACATTTATCTTAATTATTTCTTCCGTAACGATGGTTTTGGCTGTTGAAGCTGGACATAGAATGGATAAAAAAGGAGTTGTTAAGTGGATGATTGCAACAATTATCGGCGGTTTTTTCTTTGTAGGTTCACAAGCGTGGGAATGGAGTCACTTCATCCATGGTTCTGAATTCGGAAAAGTGGAATTGGCAGATGGAGCCCAGGCAATTGTTAAAGGACATTTTGGTGAAATCAAAAACTTTACAGTAACCGAAGCCGGATTTCACCATAAAAAAGGAGACGTAATTAAGGACGACCTAATGCACGAATTCCAACATGCGGTTGTTGCAGGAAAAATTTACAATGGTACGATTACTTTGCACGATGGTTCAAAAGCGAAAATCATAAAAGAAGCGGATGAGCACATGGAATTAATCGTCAAAAAAGATGGTTTGAAACACAAAGCAGGGGATAAAATAACCGACCACAAACTTGCACGTAAACTGTATTATGATGCAATATACAGTGGTGAGGCGCATACCGTAATTTATGGAGCAAACTTGGAAGAAAATGAATACGGACCGCAACAATACGGGCAGTTCTTCTTTTTCATAACAGGATTCCACGGTTTTCACGTTTTCTCTGGTGTAATGATTAATATTATCATTCTTTTGGGAGCTATTTCTGGAAAATACCATAAAAGAGGGCATTATGAAATGGTTGAAAAAACTGGACTTTACTGGCACTTTGTCGATTTAGTTTGGGTATTTGTATTTACCTTCTTCTATTTAGTATAATTAGTATAAAAATTTCAAGTCATGGAAAGAGACGACGTTATAGAATATTCTTTAGATACACACCATAGCGAAGAGCATGGTAAATTAATTCGCAAGAAAATCTGGAAAGTTACAGCATTGTTAACTGTCATCACAGCGATAGAAGTTCTTTTAGGAGCTTATATCAAACAATCCTCTGACATTTGGCAAGTTGTGAAGTGGTCCTTTATCGCAATGACTTTGTTGAAGGCAGGTTACATTGTTTTGGTATTCATGCATTTGGGTGAAGAGAAAAAAACGCTGCGATATATCATTCTAGTTCCTTATTTCCTTTTTATGTTGTACTTGATTTTCATTGCTTTAACAGAAGCTTTGGCAGTTGGTAATGCATTAGAAACATACGGAGTTTAATCTTCAGCAACTATGGCTGTTAAAAATACTGCCGGACGATTGAAAGTAATGTACGCATTTTTACTTTTATTTGGTCCGGCTTTTTTATTGGTGTTCATTTCAACCCGTGGTTGTGAGCATAAGTTCAAAACATTGGATGATTTTGGTGCAGTGACGGATTATTCATTTACGGATGCACGCGGAAAAAAATTCACTTCCAAAGATTTCAAAGGCGACATTGTTTTAATCACAACCCTGCAAGAAACATGTCCCGATACCTGTTCAATTTCTTTCTGGCACATGAATCAGGCGATTTATCAGCATATTCGCAACAACAAACGAAAGAAAATGAAACGCGTGCGCATTATTTCTTTTGTAACTGACGGAGAAGGAAATCCAGTGAATGATCTTTCTGTTTTGCGACAGTCTATGGAAGACAATGTTTTGGAGTACGATCCCGATACCTGGATTCTTGCATCTGGTGACTCAAAAAAAGTATACGATATTGAAAGAAACAATAAATCACTTTTAGCAGAAGGGGACGAGTTTTTTGGAGGCCAGGCATATCAAGAGTTAATTTTATTAGTAGATAAACAAAATCATCTAAGAATGGTGCTTTCTGGAACTTCCGAAGGAATGATTCGAAGGATGAAGGAGCATATTGCTTTGCTTCAAAAACAATACGATAAAGAAAATGCCAAGCTTAAAAATTAAATAATTTCCCGTTTTATGGTTATGAACTTTTTTTCAGCGCTTTTCTTAGTTTTCTTTTTAGTTGCATGCTCAGCTATAAACGAAAAGAAACACGCTTTGCCATTCATCGGAAACTACGATATTGAATATAAATTAATAGATGGCAAGGAAGTTACGGATACCATTTACCCTACAATTCCATTTTTCTATTTTTTGAATGATGATTCAGTTCTTGTAAAATCTACAGATATGAAAGGTAAGGTTTGGGTGGCAGATTTCTTTTTTACTACCTGTCCAACCATTTGTCCGACCATGACGAAAAACATGAAAAAATTGAATGCTGCAACCAAAGATTTACACGACGATTTACAATTTATTTCCATCAGCATAAATCCGCAGCACGATACTCCTTCAAAACTTAAGCGCTACAGAGAACATTATAAAGCAACGGCATCCAATTGGCAGTTTTTCACCGGAAAAGAAGCAGAAACCCACCAGTTGGGAATAGAGAATTTTCAGATTTTTGCCGGTAGAGATGACGAATCTGAAGGAGGTTACGCGCATTCTGGGGCTTTTACGTTGGTGGATAAAGAAGGATTTGTGCGCGGTGTTTACCTTGGAACAGATGAAAAACAAGTAACTCAATTAGAAAAAGATATACGTAAATTATTAAAAGTAGAGTATGGAAACAATTGATCAATCAAAATTAAAAAACACACGAAAGCTGATAATCACTTTGTCAGTAGTTATTCCAATTGCTGTTGCTATCTTATTCAAAGTGAAAATTGGCGGTATTGATTTATCTTTTCTTCCGGCTATTTATGCTGGAATCAACGCACTTACAGCTGTTTTTTTAATTAGTGCGCTAGTAGCCATAAAAAATAAAAACAAAGAATTACACCGCGCGTTGATTCGAATTGCATTGGGATTATCTGTTGTGTTCCTTTTATTATATGTCGCTTACCACATGACTTCCGACTCAACTATATATGGAGATTCCAATGGAAACGGAAGTTTGGACATTCTAGAGAAAGCAACGATTGGGGCAATGGCATATTTCTATTATACCTTGCTGATTTCACATATTCTTTTGAGTATCGCTGTAATTCCACTTGTTTTGTTTACGTATCTTTTTGCTTGGCAAGGAGATTTTGTAAAACATAAAAAATGGACGCGCTTTTCTTTTCCAATTTGGCTTTATGTAGCCGTTTCAGGAGTTGTGGTTTACTTTATGATTTGCCCATATTACGTTTAAGAAGGATTAGCAAGTAATACAATTTCCTCCCAAACAATTGCTGCAGCGGTATCCCAACTGAAAAGTTTACTTCTCTCGAGTCCTTTTGAGGATAATTCTTTTCGTAAATTTTCAGAGGAAACTAGCTCTTCCATTTTATTGGCAATATCACTTGTATTAAAAGGATCACAATACAATGCAGCATCTCCTGCAACTTCTGGTAAAGAGGTAAGATTTCCAGAAAGAATAGGCGTTCCACATTTCATTGCTTCCACCAATGGAATCCCAAAGCCTTCGAAATAAGGAACATACGTTAAAGCAAGTGCAGAAGCGGTAATTAATGCAAGTTCTTCCAATGGAAGGTGACCAGTATAGCAGATTTCCCGTTGCAGTGATTCTGGTATTTGCGCTGAAAAAGTCTTGTTCTTCCAAAGCGATTCACCCACAATAATTAGTTTGACAGGAGAATTACTATCCTGTTTAAATTTTATAAAGGCTTCCACTAAACGGCATATATTTTTCCGAGGATGTATTGCTCCAACAAATAGAAAAAAGTCAGTTCCTCCAGCATGTTTTTCACGAACTGCAATTTTTATTTCCTCTGAAACAGGTTTAAAAACGCTCGAAGCGCCATTCCAAGCAACAACAATTTTTTTTGGCTCAATGTGGTAATTTCGAATAATATCTTCCTTTGAATACGCAGAAACAGTAATGAGTTTAGCTGCCTTTTTTGCAAAACGCGGAAAAAAGTAGTTGAGATAAAAACGCGCAGATGGCGGTAAATCTTTTGGGTAATGTTTGAAATTAATATCGTGAATTACACCAATTTGAGGAACATTTGTTTGAAGCGATACGTATCCATCCGGAGAGAAAAAGACATCAATCTTGTGTTTTTTCAATGCTCTTTTAATTCCAATTTCAAACCAGTAAATAAATAACAGGGGATGTCGTGCAGGTGGAGAAATTACAACTGGCGTAACGTTCTTGCTAAAAATGAAATTTTCAGCATACGGTCTATCAAAAAAGAAAATAAAATCATGCTCCGGATGATTTTCAACTATGCGTTTTACAATCTCGAATGTATACCAGCCGAACCCCTCCATTTTTGAAGACAATAAAAAACGCGTATTTATTCCGATTCTCACGTTTAGTTCTTGCTAAAAATTTAAAATATAATTGGAACGTTTTTCTTTACCAATTGTTGTAGAAGCTCCATGTCCGCAATATACGGTAGTTTCTTCCGGCAACTGAAACATTGTTTCATGAATTGATTTTTTCAGGATTTCCAAGTCACCACCAGGTAAATCAACTCGTCCAAAACTGCCATTAAATAAAACGTCGCCATTAATTACAAATTGATTTTCCTCATTATAAAAAACAACGTGTCCCGGAGCGTGTCCAGGCGTGCAAAGAACAGTAAAGCTAATTCCACCAAAATTCAGCGTATCATTTGCTTGCATAATATGCGTAGGTTCTGGCGATATTTCATATCCTGAAAATCCATAAACGTGCGCATAACTTTCTACAGCTCGCATTGTTACCAAATCATCGATGTGTAAATAATGATCCAAATCATACGTTCTTTGCACAAATGCATTCCCCAAAATATGATCGATGTGCGCATGTGTGTTCAATAAAGCAAGTGGTTTTAAATTATTGTCTGAGATAAAACCTTGAAGCGCCTGTTGTTCGCTTCGGTCATAACATCCTGGATCAATGATTACACACTGCTTATTATCATCGTACACTACGAAGGTGTTTTCCTGAAATTGATTAAAAGTAAAAGATTCTACGTGTAATTTCATTCTTTAAAATTGAAATGCAAAGGTAAAGTATATTTTTGGAGAATTTGTTAGGCATAATTTTTGTCAGCTTTGCGTATATTTGTAAAAAATCGTTAGTATGAAATATTGTTTAATTATCCTTTTGGGAATCGTTTTAGTTAGCTGCGGAGTGAAGGTTCCGTACACCAACGAAATAAGAGATGAATTTAGTTTGGACTCAGAAAAACAATTGAAAAAAGTTCAGTTCTTTACATCTGCAACAATTATATTGGAAAAAAGTAAATCCACTGGAAATCAAGGAACATCCGATGATGGATCGCTGGTAACTAGTTCGAATAGTGAGCAAAATAGAGTAATTATTCCTGCAAATACAAAATGTATTTTTGAAGGATATGGTCCAAATGGCGAATTGATGTTGCGTTTTGAAACAGGAGTTGGAAAAACAATTCTATTTACAGTGCGACCAAATCAACAATCTGGAAAATATTTCCTAGTTGCTGAATGGGGACAAGATAAAGGAGGGAAATTGACTTACGGCAATGAAACATATTACGCAACTTCCGCAAGTGGAAGTACCTTTCTGAAAGTTGTTTTGAAAAAATTACAGAAAACAAAACGAAAAGATAGAATTGTAAAAGGAATGAAAGTATAATAAAATCCAAACGATATGGAATGGCTGCATTTTTATATGCGGCCATTTTTTTAACTGTTCATCAAGGCGGGGATTTTTCTTCACATTAATTTAATATAGTTTACTTCTATTCTTTACTCTAAATGAACATTTTTGCTAAATGGAATTAATAAATCGTGAATTAAGTTGGTTGGCTTTTAATGAGCGCGTTTTGCAGGAAGCAATGGATCCGAAGGTGCCTATCGTTGAGCGCATGCGTTTTTTGGGAATTTACTCCAATAATCTGGACGAGTTTTTCCGCGTTCGAGTAGCTAACATTCGACGAATAATTGGTGTGCAAAAAAAACAAATTGCAGGTTTTCCCGGCACCCCAACAGAATTGTACAACGAGATTCGAAAAACAGTAATGAAGCAACAACTGAAGTTTGAATCCACCTACCAGCAATTGCTTTCTGAACTTGAAAAACATTCCATTTTTCATGTAGACGATACGAATTGCTCTGAAACAATGCTGTTGGAATTGAGTAATTACTTCCACACAAAATTAAAGCATGCGATTGTTCCGATTATTTTGGAAAAAACTACACCATTTCCAAGACTTAAGGACTCGAGCATATATTTAGCGGTGCGCATGCTTTCGGAAAATAAAAAAACGGTCAAATTTGCACTTATAAAAATCCCATCTGAATTCCCGAGATTTTATCGCATCAAAGAAAAGGATAAGGAATACGTATTACTTTTGGATGACATAATTCGGCTGCACCTGAAAAATATTTTTTCAATTTTTACTTTTGATACAGTTGAGGCGTACACCTTTAAATTTACACGAGATGCAGAGCTGAACTTGGATGACGACCTTGCATTTACTCTAATTGAAAAAATCGAGAAAAGTTTAAAACAACGAAAAAAAGGAAAGCCTGTTCGGTTTGTTTACGATGAAAAAATGCCGAAGGACCTTCTCGATCATTTATTGAAATCGCTGAATTTAAAATTTGGAATTAATACTATTCCTGGCGGAAAATACCACAATTTCAAGGATTTTATGTCTTTTCCATCCTTTGAACATCCAGAATTTTTGTTTCCAGCTCAACCACCTGTAAATAACCCAGATTTGGAAGGACAAAAGAGCTTGATAAAAACTATTTTAGCCAAAGATATTTTCCTGCATTTCCCATACCAACGGTTCGATTATGTCGTAGATGTTTTGCGTGAAGCAGCAATCGACCCAAAAGTTACTACCATAAAGATAAATGTGTACCGAGTTGCAGCGCATTCGCAAATAATGAATGCATTAATGTCTGCTGTACTGAATGGAAAAAATGTTACAGTAGTACTCGAACTTCAAGCACGATTTGACGAAGAAAACAATGTCTTTTGGGCAAATAACTTGCGCGAAAATGGCGCCAAAGTAATATATGGAATTCAAGATTTGAAGGTCCATTCCAAATTAATGCAAATCACCCGAATCTCTAACCGGCAGGAGCAACTTATAACCTATGTGGGAACAGGGAACTTTAACGAAAAAACTGCGCTGATTTATTCCGATATTTCCCTTTTGACGGCAAATGTTGCAATTTCAAGGGAAGTGAAAAAAGTTTTCCGCTTATTGGAAAACAACTTAGACCGTGGAATTTTTAAAGAGTTAATCGTTTCGCCTTTCAACACGAGAAGAAAATTTAACGCCTTAATCGATCAGGAAATTGCGTTTGCTAAAAAAGGTCTTTTAGCGTCCATTCGCATTAAAATCAATAATCTTACAGATCCGAAATTAATTGATAAATTATATGAAGCAAGCCAAGCTGGCGTCAAGATTCAAATGATTATTCGTGGAATTTGTAGCTTAGTTCCCGGAGTAATAGGAATGAGTGAAAATATTAAAGTTATCAGTCTTGTTGACCGTTACTTGGAACATGCACGATTTTTTATCTTTAGAAACAATGGAAATCCAATTTATTATATCAGCAGTGCCGATTGGATGGAACGCAATTTAGATAAACGGATCGAAGTTGCTTGCCCAATTGTAGATCCTAAAATTCAACACGAGATAGATACTGTTTTTAACTACCAATGGAAAGGAAGTGTGAAAGTTAGAGAAATTCGTAAAGATTTGAAGAACACCTATCGCAGACCAAAGGCGAAACCTTTTCATGCGCAAGTTGAATTGTATAATTACTATAAAAACAAGGCAAACAAGTCGTAATTTAGTAGCGTCTTCTATCTAATTTATTTCTTTTTTACTTAATATAAATAGAAATACTTTTCGATTGGTCTAGTTTTACAGCGGCACTTTCAAACGATGGAGCGCTGAATGTCTCTCTTGCATTATTGGAAAAACCATAATTCTCCGTGGGAATGCCAAGCATGTTTTTGTCCAGTTTCCCATTTTTATTTTTATCGTGAAATACAGCAATAGCATAGGTGTTTTCTGAAAGGTTATTAAAAGATATTTCCGCCTTCTTATTTTCTATTGGAATTATTTTACCAATGAATTGACCCGACATTTCAGGAAATTTATCGCCTTTTCGAAACAAACCAATATATGCCTTCCCAGTGTCAGATGAGAAACCCGAAACGGCAACAGTTAAGTTCAATTTCTCGGCACGTTTAGCACCAAGGAGTATAAATGCACAAAAGATTAATGGAAGAATTTTTTTCATACTATTGAAACACGATTTTAGTGATTTTGTTTAGCGAAGATCTATTTTCACACCCTTAATTTCTTTCGCTGCAGGCAATTTAGGTTCTTTCTTACCCAATTGGTAACGAAGGATCGTGCCAAGTGCAACTAAAAAACTTACATATAATATGATTTTTATCAAATAAAAGCTACTTGCTTTTTTTGGTATAAATCGCTTCAAATTAATAGGGTTTTCAGCTTCCATAATGCAAAATTAATTCATTTTATGTTACCTTTGAAACAGATGCAAAACGACAACCATATTTTAATTACCGGGGGAGCTGGATATATTGGCTCACATACTGTTGTGGAATTAATCCATGCAGGATATACTCCAATAATAGTGGACGATTTTAGAAATTCGAACAAATTTGTTTTACGTGGGCTGCAGGAAATTCTGGGTGATTTACCTATTATGCATGAAATAGATGTTTGCAATTATATGGCAATGGAAGAAATTTTCCAGAAATATAATTTCAAAGGAATCATTCATTTTGCGGCGTATAAGGCCGTAGGAGAATCCGTTGCAAATCCATTGAAATATTATAGCAATAATATCGGCGGATTGACAACAGTCTGCGAATTGGCATTGAAATATGAAGTAAATAATTTTGTTTTTTCTTCTTCATGCACTGTTTATGGCGAACCTAAAGGGTTAAAAGAAGTTAAGGAAGACACGCCCAAAAGTGCACCTAATTCTCCTTACGGAAACACAAAATTGATTGGCGAAAGTATTTTGAAAGATGTTCAAAATAGCAATCCCAATTTTAAAGTAATCAATTTGCGGTATTTTAATCCTGTTGGTGCGCATCCTTCTGCTTGGATTGGAGAATATCCCTTGGGGAAACCTAATAATTTACTTCCTTTCGTCACACAAACTGCTATTGGAAAACACAACCATCTCACTATTTTTGGAAACGACTATCCAACGCCAGATGGAACATGTATCCGCGATTATATTCATGTTTGCGATTTAGCGAATGCGCATGTTAAAGCACTTAACTATTTGTTTAAAAATAACGAGCCTTGTCTGGAAGCTTTCAATATCGGGACAGGAAAGGGCACAAGTATTTTAGAAGTCATCACGATTTTCGAAGAAAAAACAGGTCTTAGCTTGTCGTGGCAATTTGGTGATCGCAGGGAAGGAGATGTTGTGGAAATATATGCAAATGCGCAAAAATCCACCAACTTACTCAATTGGCAGCCAATTTATTCCATTGATGATGCCATAATTCACGCCTGGGAATGGGAAAAAAAATTGGCGGAATATGTTTAAGATTGTTTTTTTTAGTGTTACAATTCTATTCTCGATTCATTCAATCGGGCAGCAAAATAGAGAGGATTCAGCGAATATTTCTCTATACAGACCGGGCGCAATGTGGTTTTACACCGGGCTGCGGCCAGCTAAACTTGAAAAGGATAGAAAATACGATCGGCTAATTTTTGATGTAACATATTCCACTTTTAGTGGCGATCTTAAAACATTCAAAAATAAATGGAATTCAATAGGATTAAATACTAGTTTAATGCGAGAATTTCCAATTAACAGGGGAAATACGATTTCTTTTGGAACAGGAATAACACATTCTTTATTTAGAGTCGAAACAACAGGGCATTTGTTCGTTTCAGATTCTAGTAATACTTACACTACACATTTTGAAATTCAAACCTTTACCCCTGAAACTCGATTTTTAATTGGAAATTCATTTTCAATTCCCATGGAATTTCGATTCAGAACAAAGTCATGGAAGCATATTAAATTTCATGCTGGTGGAAGAATTGGATACCAGACAAACATCTATTCTAAACTGATTTCAGAAGTTAAAAATGGAAAGTATGTATCGAAGGACCATTCTTTTGCCGATATAAATAATTGGGTTTATTCCGCGCACGTGCGCTTTGGCATTAGAAACTGGGCAATTTATGGCTCATATAATTTAAACACTTTATTTTCCAACAAAACCAGTACGAGATTAAATTTGCTGCAGTTTGGAATTTCAATCTCCATGTTTTAAGCATGCAGTTAATCGACACACATACCCATTTATTTTCCTCTTCATTCGATGAAGATAGAACGGAAACAGTAGAAAGAGCAATCAAATTAGGCGTGGAGAAGATGTTACTCCCGAACATTGACATTGACTCCATTGAACCTATGTATGCGCTTTGCAAACAATTTCCTTCCAATTGTTTTCCAATGATGGGCTTGCATCCTGGGTCGGTTAACGAGCATTGGGAAGAAAACTTGAAAATTATTGAAAAAAGTTTGTTTACCCGGCAAAATAGTGCAGTCGGAGAAATTGGAATGGATTTATATTGGGATAAAACATTTTTAAACGAACAGTCGATTGTATTCCGCAGACAAGTAGAATGGGCCAAACAGTTGAATTTACCAATAGTTATTCATGCTCGGGAAGCATTTGATGAAATTTTCTCCATTTTAGATGCAGTAAACGATGCGACATTAAGAGGTGTTTTTCATTGTTTTACAGGAACATTAGATCAAGCCAAGAAAATTGAGAATTATGGTGGGTTTCTGCTTGGAATAGGAGGTGTTTTAACCTATAAAAATTCGGAACTGGTTAATGTATTGAAAGACGTTTCATTGGAAATGTTAATTTTGGAAACGGATTCACCTTATTTACCTCCAATGCCGCATCGAGGTAAAAGAAATGAAAGTTCGTTTTTGCTGCATGTGGCAGAAAAGTTAGCAGATGTGAAACAAACATCATTGAAACAAATTGCAGAAACAACCTCCAAAAATGCTGTGGAGCTTTTTCAATTGAATCGTTTACTAAATGAAACGCACGTCTGAATCAACAATTGATTCGTTGGCGTTAAACCGATAAAAAACTTTCTTATTATTGATGAAAAGAAAACCAAACGTACTGATAATATACACAGGTGGCACAATTGGGATGATAAAAGATCCTATGTCTGGTCAATTGAAAAGTTTTGATTTTAAACATTTATACCAACATGTTCCTGAAATCAATCGTTTGTATGTTGCAATTACAACAATAAGTTTTGAGGAGCCAATAGACTCTTCCGACATGAACCCAAATGGTTGGGTTCAAATGGCGCAAACGGTCTTTGATAATTATGAAAAGTATGACGGATTTGTGATTTTACACGGATCAGACACGATGGCGTTTTCCGCTTCCGCACTGAGTTTTATGCTTCAGGGATTGCGCAAACCAATAATCTTCACTGGTTCGCAACTACCAATAGGAACGATTCGAACGGATGGGAAGGAAAATTTAATAACGGCAATTGAAATCGCAGCAGACACAGCAGAAGATGGGCAAGCGGTAGTGCAAGAAGTAGCTGTTTATTTCGAATACTCATTGTATAGAGGGAATAGATCTTCCAAGATTTCTGCTAATCAGTTTGAAGCCTTTGCATCTCCAAATTTTGCAGAATTGGCAAAAGCAGGTGTTACAATAGAATACAATTACGCTCAGTTGTTTCGTACGAAATTACCAGAGTTAAAGTTTTCAAAGACCCTAAATAATCAGGTTGGATTATTAAAAATATTTCCTGGATTTAGTGCCCAAATTTATGCTAGTTTATTTGACAGAAAACACACCAAAGCAATCGTTTTAGAAACTTTCGGTTCTGGAAATGCACCGGCAAACTTTGAATTTAGAAATTTCATTCGTGCTTACATCAAGGAAGGTGGTATCGTATTGAATACAACACAATGTAGCTCCGGGACTGTGAGTCAAGGAAAATACGAGACAAGTTCCTTTTTTAGTGAAGTAGGCGTTATAAGTGGAAATGATATTACAACAGAGGCCGCAATCACCAAGCTAATGTGTCTTTTGGGAATAGAAACAGCCACTGAAAGTATTTCTGAATTGCTACAAATTAACCTATGTGGAGAAATGACGCAATCGGAACGCAGTGTTAATAAATAATTAACAGATTGCTACGTATAGAAATTTTAGTACTTTAGCCCCCCGTTAGACAAAAAGCAAAATATACGTTTCTCGAAAACGTTTGAGAAGTGTTTTTAAATTTAAAAAATAGAAATCCTAACTAGAAAACCCTAGTGAAGATGGAACTATACGATAAGATTGGAGAGGTGTCCGAGTGGTTGAAGGAGCACGCCTGGAAAGTGTGTATACGCCAAAAGTGTATCGCGGGTTCGAATCCCGCCCTCTCCGCAAATAAAAAGAAAATTATATTTTAAGAATTTGTCTTTTTATTTATTTATAAGTAATTGAAATTTTATTATTTTTGGCTTAAATTTAAACTTAAGAATACGATTAAAATTAATCTTTGTGAACATGAAAAAAGTAATTAGTTCTTTAGCTATTGCAGCAGTGATGACATTTGGTTTTGCAAATGTATCTTTGGCTGATTCATCAACAGTTGAAAACCAGCCAGCAAAAGATGTTGCTGCAGCTGCAAAAGAAGGCGTAACAAGTCCAGAAGTGACGGAAGAAGCGGAAGCTCCCGAGTTGGATTTCGTTCAAACGTTGAAACAAAAATACATTGAGGGAGATCCATTTTGGATGACACCAGTATTGATTTGTATGATTATTGGAATGGCACTTTCAATTGAAAGAGTGGTTTACCTAAATCTTGCAACCATTAATACCAAAAAGTTTTTGAACGATGTGGAAGCGGCATTGAAAAGCGGCGGTATCGAAGCAGCGAAAGAAATTTGCCGCAACACTCGTGGACCGATTGCTTCTATTTTTTACCAAGGAATTGACCGTTCTCCAGAAGGAATTGACATGGTTGAAAAATCAGTAGTTTCTTATGGTGGCGTGCAAATGGGACTTTTAGAAAAAGGTCTTTCTTGGATTTCTTTATTTATTGCGCTATCTCCAATGCTTGGTTTCTTGGGAACTGTAATCGGTATGATTCAAGCATTTGACAAAATCGTAAAAGACGGTCAAGTATCTCCAACAACTGTTGCAGATGGTATTAAAGTCGCACTTTTAACAACCGTATTTGGTTTGATTGCTGCAATGGTACTTCAAGTGTTTTACAATTACATCTTATCAAAAATCGATGGATTAGTGAATGAAATGGAAGATTCTTCTATTTCTCTTATAGATATGATGTTGAAATATAAGACAACAACAAAATAATTTTTGAATTTTTAAAATAACAAAACATGGATGCTAAAAAACTTACTGTTGGTTTGAATGCTCTGAAGTTTTCGATTGCTATAGTTGGTGTTGTATTAAGTTTGTTTCTTTTTAACGCACCAAATGTAGTAGCTGGAACGGAAGCTGTTGAAACCTATAGAGATGGTTCGGTGATATTTTCATCTGCTATCTGGTTTACAATAATTATTTTCTTTGCATTGTGTGCTTTTGTATTGCTATTTTTCTTCGTACAATTGATTTCTAACCCAAAACGTACTGTGATTTCTATTTTGGGAATCCTTATTTTTCTTGGGATTTATTTAGTTATTAGTTTGATGGGAACTACAGATACAAATGAAACACTTGCAATCAGAAATCAAGTTTCTCCTGGTGTAATCAACACAACAAGTGCTGGTATTTATACTATTATTATTGGAATGTTTGCTGGGTTACTAGTTGTCATTTTAGGCCCTTTTATGGGTCGTTACAGAAAATAATTAATTATGGCAAAGAGAGAATTACAAGAAATAAATGCTGGTTCGATGGCGGATATCGCCTTCCTTCTCTTGATATTCTTTTTGGTGACTACAACAATGGATAAGGATACTGCTTTCATCAGAAGTATTCCCAAGAAAGTAATTGTCAAGGATCCTGTCCCAGTGGAAGAAAGAAATATTCTTTCCATAAAAGCGAACAATCAAAATCAATTGATGGTGCGTGGCGAAATATTCAGTGATCCGAATAAAATTTCAGAATTTATTTTGAAGTTTTATAGAACGAATGAGAAGGATAATGATCCAACAAATAACTTTCCAATGTATTCAACGGCAACAATGTCTATGATTGATGCACAATTGGATAAATTCGACCAGCAAATAGAGGATGCAGAAAAAATTGGAGCATCTAAGGAGATGATTGAGTTTTTTGAAAGTTCACTGAAAGAATGGGAAAAAAAGAAAGCTTCTTTGAGATTACTCGGTGGTGAGGAACTTCGCGAAATCAATGGTCAAGCCCATGTTCGTATTGAAGTTCAACAAGCAACAGAGTATAGCATTTTTGCTAAAATTCAAACGGAAGCTGAAGAAGCTTTGTATGAATTGAGAAACGATCGTTCCATGCAGTTGTGGGGAATTCCTTACAGTGTTTTGAAAAGAAAAGTGGCTCAGGAAAAAGACAAAGCATTCGACGAAAAAGCAAAATTAGATTTGTTGGAGATTCTTTATCCAACAAAAATAGTTGAAGTTACACCGAAAAAATAACAGCAAATGTCAAAGTTTAAAAAAGATAGTAGCAGAGAGATGCCGGGAGTGAATACTTCTTCCCTACCAGATATCGTTTTCATGCTTTTGTTTTTCTTCATGGTTGCAACTACAAGTAAAGAGGTTGATCCAACAGTAAATGTTGATTCTCCGGAAGGGTCAAGAGCAACAGAACTAACGCCATACAAGCAACGATCAGAAGTTGATTTCTTGTACCTTGGGAAACCAAGAAACCCAGCACGAGCTGCTGAGTTTAAAATGGGATTTGCCCTTTCTTTGGATAATGTTGTGCAACCAACGGCAGATGGATTATACAATACAAATGCAGTTGGACAATGGAAAAAAGATAAATTTGATCAAAAACCTGCACGTATGACCGCTCCTCTTGAGGCAGTGATTACATGTGTAAAGGCAGATAAAAGTGCTCCGTCTGGTCTAATCTTCGATATTCGAAAAGAATTACAGGAAATTAATGCACTTACAATCGCATATGCCGTTAGAGATAATGGTTTGATTTAATGTAAACAATACCTTTTAAAAACCCCAGTTCATTTGAATTGGGGTTTTTTGTTTTATACGAAATTGAATAATATTCTTTCCTTTGTTCGCGGATTTCTCTACTTTCGTTACATGCAAAATTTCGAAGTAATTAATCCCACTCGTATTGTTTTTGGGAAAGACCAATTAGGGCGCCTGCCAGAACTTATTCACACAATTTCTGATAAAAAAAGAATCCTATTGGCTTATGGCGGCGGCAGTATAAAATCAACTGGTTTATTACATAAAATTTTAAGCTATTTAACCGATTTTGAAGTAATTCAGTTTGGTGGTATTGAGGCAAATCCCCAATTCACAACCCTAATGAAAGGAGTGCAATTAGCGCAACAAAACGAAGTGGATTTTATTTTGGCCGTTGGAGGCGGATCGGTGATCGATGGCGTAAAGTTTATGACAGGCGCTTATTTTTACAAAGGCGATTCTTGGGATGTGCTCTTGCGCAAAGATTCCTGTGAATTTAAAAAAGCTTTGCCTTTTGGAACAATTCTTACCATTCCCGCAACGGGTTCGGAGGCTAATTCTGGAGCTGTAATAAGCCGCGAGGAGTTAAAAGAGAAACGTACAATGGGAGGGCCACTTTTCTTTCCAAAGTTTTCTTTTTGTGATCCTACAGTAGTTGCTACTTTGCCCAAAAGACAAATTGCTAATGGCATTGTGGATGCTTTCATGCACACGCTAGAGCAATATCTAACGTTTCCATCTGACAATATGTTGCAGGAAAGACAAGCAGAAGGAATACTTCAAACATTAATAGAAATTGGTCCTGAAGTAATGGAACAACCAAGCAATTATAAACTAGCCTCTAATTTAATGTGGTGCGCGACGCATGCGTTAAATGGGAATTTACGTTGTGGCGTTATTACCGATTGGACAACCCACATGATTGGACATGAATTAACAGCTATTTATGGTATTGATCATGCACGAACCTTAGCAATCGTAGCTCCACGTTTATATCAAAATCAATTCGAAAATAAAAAAGAAAAATTGGTGCAATACGGAAAACGTGTTTGGAATTTAAATGGTACAACCAATGAAATTGCGCAAGCAGCAATTGAACGCACAGAAGCATTTTTCCAATCCTTAGGAATTCAAACAAAAATAGCAGATTATTCAGCGGATACGGATCATATTGCTGCAATCATTAAATCTCGATTTATCGAAAGAGGATGGCTTGCAATGGGCGAGCGACAAGCTATCACTCCGCAGGATGTAGAAGAAATTGTTATAAATTCAATTTAATGGGATTAAGCGCTCCTTTCAAAGTCCGTTTTGAAGCAACGCAACAATTGATTGAATTGCTGCAAAACACCACGCTTGGAACAAATGGCGCGAAATACAAGCACTTAGATACATCTACTCGAATTTTTGAGATAGATAATCCGCTGTTCTTTTCCTTGGAAAGAAACAATCGCTCGATTGGAAATGTGACTTTTTGCAGAAGAGGTAAATTTTGGTATGTACGGTATTTTGCATTTAGTGATTTTTTTCAAGTTGGTTCGAAAAAAAACCGAAGCCAGAAAGGTGGGACCTCGATCTTAAAAAAGGAAATAAATAATTTTTTTCAGGAAATTTTTTCAGGAAATTTTTCGGAAGAATCTGTTCAGGTATTATACGCATATATAGATCCTCGTAACGAACGAAGCAAATGGATGAGCGAAAATTTCGGATTTCAGAAAGTTGGGAGTCTGGCAACTCAAACGTATAGTAGAATTTCCCCAAAATCAACGGATCGTTTTGAAAAAACCACGAATTGGGAAGCGTTAAAAGCCTTTGTACATTCTAACTATTCACAGCACCGATATTTTTTTGAAACGCATGCTTCGAAAGGCTCATATTATGTTTTAAGAGATGAAAAGGGAGCAATTATTGCTTGCGCAAAAACAACAAAAGCGCATTGGAAAATAGAAAGACTTCCCGGATTTTTTGGTGGAGTTCTTACTCGGATAATTCCCGCAATACCATTTTTCAAAAAGCTTATTCATCCAAAAGAGCATACGTTCTTGGTTCCAGAAATTGTCTGCAGTCTGCATAACAATCCTAAATTAATTGATGCACTTTTTAGCGCAATTTTAGAGGCAGAAAAGTGCAATCTTTTAATCTGGTGGGTAGATCAAAAGGACCCGATTTATTTGGAAATAAAGGCGAAAATTTCTTGGGGAATTTTAAATAAATTAATCGGAGTGAATCCAGTTGATGTGGTAGCTTTAAAAAATCCCGCTTCACATAATAATTTGAGTACCGCTCCTATTTTTGTAGCAGCAATGGATATGGTTTGATGCCTTAAAAAAATAGTAGAATTGCATTACTTCTTCAATGAAATTCCATGTTATATTTACGAACTTATTCGAACATTATGAAATACCTTATTATTGGCCTCGGAAATCCTGGAATTAAATACGCTGAAACACGTCACAACATCGGTTTTAAGGTTTTGGAAGCATGGGCAAAGGAAAGAGGAGGATCATTTGCTTTGATGAAGCATGCGGAAGTTTCAGAGGTTAAATTTAAAGGACGTTCAATTATTTTAGTTAAACCGACAACTTTTATGAATTTATCCGGTAAAGCGGTTAATTATTGGATGCAAACTGAAAAAATCCCCAAAGAAAATATTTTGGTGATTACAGATGATTTAGCGCTTCCATTTGGAAAACTTCGCATGAAAGGTAAGGGAAGCGATGGTGGACACAACGGTTTGAAAGATATTCAAGCAACGTTGAATTCCCAGGAATACGCTCGGCTGCGATTCGGGGTTGGGAATGAATTTCAACAAGGTCAGCAAGTAGATTACGTTTTGGGGGAATGGACCGAAGAAGAAAAAAAGATTCTGGAGGAACGCATTCAAGTGGCTACGGAATTTATTAAAGGTTTTACTACAATTGGACTTGGATTGACCATGACGAATTGGAACAATAAGTAAGAGAAATTTCTGTAAAATATGTTTTTATTTCTTAAAAAATGAAAAGTATTCAATTATTAATTTAGGTTGTTGGGCCTAAAGCATTTCCTTCCCTCGTTGCATATATTAATCCCAATTAGATAAATTACTTCTTCAGACAATATTTTAAAATTAGGTCTATTATTTTTGAATTTTAAAACAACGTGAATTCAACAATTAAACGCAAGTTTATTTTCATAATTATTTCATACCCCCCTAAAAAAAGCATATATAAAACTGTTTATAATTTGTAAAAATCAGGGTTTGAATCAACCATAACCCTCAGTATTTGTGCTGAAGGCAATTATTATTATAAATTTAGTTAATTTTGAAAAAAAATCATGTTATTATAGAAATCAAAAGAATTTAAAATATTTTGAAAACTGAAAAAATATAAATTTTAAAAGATGGATCTAACACTAAAATTAAATAAAAGCATTTTAGCACTACTATTTGTGTTTTTAATTTCAAACGCTTTTGCGCAGCAAATAAAACTTAGTCATCAGATTTTTGAATCTGAGCAACTTAACAGCGCTAATTATTCAATCTACTACAACGAAAAATTTCCAAAGGATGCATTGAAACATATGGGTAGAGAAAATTTAGCTGTTTTAATCTTCAATTCTAAAAATGAATTGGTTCAACAATTGGATGTAAATTCTCTTTCAGATTTTTATTTTACAATTCCCGGGATTTACTTGATTGAAATGAAAAGTGACCATAGTGGAAATACTAGCCACGACGAGTGTAACCATTCGGAACATTATAAAATTGAAAAAATTGAAGTTTTACCATATCGATTTAGTTTTGATTTTGATAATATTTCATTTTCTAATGGGATGAAAGGCAATGTAGAGATGGCTAACACTTCCCTTTCTTTACCACTAAAAGTTGAAACGTATTCCGGTAATTCTCTTAATGTGGAAGGCTTGAAGTTTACAACTACTGGAGTTAATACTACATTAGAAGGAACCTTAAGAACAGAGTATAATATTCTTTCTCCAGGGGTTCATTTAGTAAGCTACCAACTGAAAGGCATGGTTCCTAAAGACACCTACATAATGTTTGATTTTGGTGATTTAAATGGTCAGAATCAAACCTATTATTATCCAACAAAAATAATTTAATCCAATCAGAATGAATAAATATAATGCATTAAACTGGATAAAAGTAACAAGTTTCGTAGTTCTAATTATTTCAAATTTTAATTCTTCTTTTGCACAATGTGGATTTTTACCTACTTGTTCAAACACTAATTATTTAAATTTTGGTATGGGTTCCAATTCGGATGGTAATACAATTGAGTACGATAATTTTATTTCATCTTTCCACTCAACCGTTGTTCGAACTGCGCAAGGAACTTATAAAGTATGGGGTGAGGATGTAGCAGCGGATGGAACAAGTGATTTATTGTCTCCAACCGAAATAAATGCAACCAATTTTCCTGGATTAACAGGGACAGTTTTAAAAGCGCACCTTGGATCAGATTATACCCCAACTTCAGGGCTTGGTGTACAAGCTATTATTTTAACTACAGATGGTCTTTTCGCATGGGGTACGGAAGGTAGTGTTATTCACCAAAACTTAACTACTTCATCTGCCTTTCAAAAAATAACTGTAAATACAAATACCAATGGATTGCCAGCTGGTGTCCAACCAACCGATATTAAAATGTTATTCGTAACGTTTCAGACAATTGCATTAACAACTTGCAGTGGCTCTGTATATGTACTTACGCAAAACGGCGAAAATGCTGGCAATAACTTAAGTGGAACTTTATCAGCAGCTAATGCAACTCAATGGTATCAGGTTAGAACTGCTGCATCTGGATTTCCTTTTATTTCCAATGTTGTTTCTGTAAGGGGTAGTAAAAACACCTTATTTGCTTTAACTTCAACTGGTCAACTTTATACATGGGGAACTGAAACATATTTAGGCACTAATACCATTATGGCAGTGTGTTCTCGTGCTACACTCATGACAAATCCTTCTGTCAATCCAATTAAAATGATTGGTGTAACTAGAGATAACGCAAATAGTGTTTCCAGTTATTATGTATTGAATTCGAATGGTAACTTGTATGCTCTAGGAGGAAATACTGAGCGGCAATTAGGTGACTGGAGCACTTCTGAACGTCGCAGCTGGATTCAACCGCGTTACAGTTCTGCGTCTGGCCCTGTAATGAACAACATTCATTGGTTATCTCCAAACGAACACGATTCAAGATATGCTGCTGTAAACGTCTTAACAATTGATTCCCTAAATTACAATTGGGGTGATGCTAATGGAGAGATGCTTGGCAGAGGTGTTTCAACCAATGCAAACCCTGGTATTCCAAATGGAATTGCACCGACGGATAGAATTTTAGCGGTCGAAACCGGCGGACATACATCGATGCTGGCTAAAAAATGCGAGGACTTTTTTGGTTATGTCGGTCACCGAATACGAGGGAGTATGGGCGATGGAACGAGCAATGCTACCAATGAAACGACTTACACATTTGCAACGGCAGTTGTATATATTTGCGGCGCAACTACTTTGGATTTGCAATTAACTGGATCAATAACCTCTGGTTCAAATGGCTTATACTGTAATGGAACTACTGCAACATTAATTCCTTCACCACCTGGTGGTACGTTAAGTTTGGTGTCAGGACCAGGGAATTTAGTTGGGGATGTTGTTTCCTTTACGGGTACTGGTAATACAACAGTTACAATCGGATATTCGTATATCGAACCAAGTTGTGGTACCTTACAATCTATTGCCATAGCGTTGTTAACTGAAAATTGTATTTTACCTCCTACTGCAGGAATTAATTCACCAATTACCTCTATCCTAACATGTACGACTGCAAGTATTAGTTTGACTGCAACAGGAGGAGGCACGTATTCTTGGAGTAATGGTGCAAGCACTGCCACAACTAGCGTTACCGCTCCGGGAACGTATACAGTGACTGTAACAGGTCCAACAGGATTAACAGATACAGAATCCATAACAATTACACAAAATAACACTGCACCAGTTGCTGCGATTACAACGCCAACAACTACGGTTCTTACTTGTACTACAACAAATATTGGCTTGACAGCAACAGGAGGCGGCACTTATTCTTGGAGCAATGGCGCAACGACTGCTGCTACAAGTGTTAGTTCTACTG
>CANJSS010000014.1 GCA_947476955.1 Flavobacteriales bacterium | reverse complement strand
TCTTTCTTATGGAATGGTGGAACTTCCAAAAGGAATGGGTAGAATGAAATCCCGCGAAGGAACAGTTGTCGATGCGGATGAATTAATGGCGGAAGTAGTAGAAAGTGCTGCCGAAATGACACGTGAACGTGGACATTTGGAAGGAATGTCGGAGGAAGATAAAATAGCACTATTCAATTTGATTGGAATGGGTGGTTTGAAGTATTTCCTACTGAAGGTGGATCCTAAGAAAAAAATGGTTTTCGACCCGCAAGAATCGGTGGAGCTAAATGGAAATACCGGGCCATTTATTCAATATACGCACGCGCGAATTAAATCGCTACTTGCAAAATCTGGTGCAACGAATTTACAAAGTGGCACAAGTTGCAAAGTAATTCAGGATGAAGAAAAAGATATAATAAAACTATTATCGGAATTTCCAGATATTTTAAACGAAGCAGCTAAAGAGCAATCGCCGGCTGTTGTTGCTAATTATGCCTACGAGTTGGTAAAAACGTACAACCATTTTTATCAGGCTGTGCCAATTTTAATTGAACAGGATGAAACGGTTAAGCGCATGCGACTTATTCTAAGTTTAAATGTTGCAAAAGTGATACGATTGGCAATGGAATTGCTAGGGGTAAAGGTACCGGAAAGAATGTAATGAAATTTTCAAATGATGCTCTTAATTTTAATTCCTGCAGGTTAAACATAAGTGTAAATAACAGGATGAGCAGTAGTTTAATTTAAGTTGAAATTAATCGGAAGTCTCATTCTTGAGCTTACTTTAAATCCATCTAACTCACCAGGTTTCCAATCTGGCATTTGACCAATGAGTCGCATAACTTCCTTGTCCAATATAGATGCAACCCCGCGCTCAATTTGGATATCTGAAACAACACCTTTTTCATCGACAATAAAGGAAACATACACGCGACCTTGAATATTTTCATCAATTGCATCTTGCGGATACTGCAAGTTGGTTTGAATCCAACGCACCATTCCTTGCATTCCGTCTGGAAATTCTGCATCCATATCGTAAGCAAAGTAGGCGGTATCCAAACCACTCGCTGTAAAGCATTTCCCGTCTTTTAATTTCCCAGAGGAATAGAAATCTTTTCTTCGGTAAGCTCCGTTTTTATAATAGGAACAGAGTGAATCTTGCAAAGAATCTGCAGCGTATTTTCCTTGAATTTTTATTTCACCAGTGTCAAAGTAATAGAAAAACGCACCATTTTTTTTTCCTTCTAGATAGGTGAATTGCGATAAAATATTCCCTTCTTTTCCAAAACTTTGGAAAATTCCATTTTCTGTCTTTTTTGAAATACAACTATACGAAACCCGAGATTTTAAAATACCATCCATGTAAAAAGTGGAAACTACGCCCGCATCCTCAGACTCCAGTTCCGTTATTGCATAGTATATTGCAACGGAACTATCGCAATACCGCCAGTTTTTTGTAAAAAACTGTTTAGTTACTGACAACTGCGAGTAACTCGTGAAAATTGAAAAAAAAGTAATCAGAAACACAAGGAAATTGCCAGGTATTTTCATAATTTGGCTATATTTTGGATTATTTCATAAATGCGTACTGGAGAATATTTGCACCCATTTGCAGTGCTTGTTTTCTTTTCTCTGCCGTATCATTGTGCACTGCAGCATCTTCCCAACCATCGCTTAAATCTGTTTCTACCGTATACAAACAGACCAAACGTCCATCTATAATTATACCAAATGCCTGTGGGCGTTTTCCGTCGTGTTCATGGATTTTTGGCAGCCCATTGAAATCATATTTCTGGTGAAATATTGGGTGATCAAAAGGCAATTCCACCAAGGCATTATTTGGGAAAACTTTTTTCAATTCTACCCGAATGAATTCATCCATTCCATAATTATCATCTATGTGCAGAAATCCACCTGCGAGCATATACTTGCGTAAATTCTCTGATTCTTCGCTCGAAAAGACAACATTTCCATGCCCTGTCATATGAATCATCGGATACAAAAACATGTCCTGGCTTCCAACTTCAACGTAGGGTACATCCTTGGAAATATTTGTCGCTAGATTTTGATTACAAAAAGCAATTAAATTTGGCAAAGCGGTTGGATTAGCGTAATAATCACCTCCACCATTGTATTTCAATACCGCCAACTGGTAGGTTCCTTGCGCTTTGGATAAATTCCCAAAAAAAAGTATTGAGAGGAGTAAAAAAAGTATTTTTTTCATTGCTAACGTATTCGTTTGATGCTGCTCGCAGCATTTCATATTTTCTGTTTGTCCACTAATAGCTTGGCTTGCATACACGCATAAAGCCCAGCGGTTTCTGTTCGCAAACGATTCTCTCCTAAAGTTATTGTTTTATATCCATTTTTCAATGCCAAATTTACTTCTTGTTCGGTGAAATCGCCTTCCGGACCAATTAATACCGGACAATTTACAAGAGAAAAACCTGTTTCAATAGTTTGTTTTTTAGCGTCATAGCAGTGAGCGATTAAGCCTTTTGGATTTTTTTCTATAAATTCCTTGAAAGAAACAAGTGTATTTAATTTTGGCAAGAATAAGCGTTTGGATTGCTTCATTGCAGATATTAAAATTTTTTCAAATCGTTCCTCTTTTATTTGCTTACGCTCATTATTGGAACACAAAAGCAGCGTTATTTCCGTAATACCAATTTCCGTAGCTTTTTCCAAAAACCATTCTAATCGGTCGTTGTTTTTTGTCGGTGCAATAGCGATATGGATTGAGTAGGATGGTGCAGCAACTTCCATTTGGGAAACGATTTCTACTAAACATTTCTTTGGGTTTGCATCCTTTATTTTTGCTGTAAATTCAATTCCTGTCCCATTTAATAGTAAGATTTCATTTCCCTCTTTTAAGCGAAGCACGCGACAAGCATGTTTAGATTCTTCCTCTGAAAGTGTATGAATTTCCTGCTTAGAGGATAAGGATGGGTCGTAGAATAAATGCATCAGTATAATAATCGATAAACCATTTCTTTCATTAAATCGCTTTGCGAAAACGCACCGGTATTGCCAACGCCTTTTGATTTTAAATCGTATTCGTGCAACACAGCAATGTTAATCGCAATTTTTTTCGGATTGTACACTTTTGTTGCCTGAATTAAATTTGCAGCAACAAATGGGTGAATTTTCAATGCCGCAGCAACAGCATCCTTCGATTTGGTCGGAAGAAAGTGAATGCGCATTAGTTGGGTGTGAAACTTAAAAATAGTCGAAATAACCACAATAATATCTGTTGCTTTGGTATTGTGTTCAAAATAATTCACGATTTGAAAAACCTTAGGAATATCACGAATCGCCAGTGCATTGGTCAATTCAAAAACATTGTAATCTTTGGAAATACCAATATTTTCCTCAATATGAATATCGTTGATGGTGGTAGATTTCTCCAATAAAAGCGTAAGTTTTTCTACTTCTTTTACAATTCTTCCGATATCGCTGCCTAAAAATTCGCCCAACAGCATACTTGCTTTTGGTGTTATTCCAAATCCCTGTGTCCGGATATATTTTGTAATCCAGTCAACCAATTGGTATTCTTTGATTTTTTCTGATTTGTAGACAATCCCATTTTTTGCGGCAAATTTGATTAGTTTTTTGCGCGAGTCAAAGGTTTTGTATTTGTAGTTTATAACGAAAATAGTAGTTTCGGAAGGTGCTTCAAAATAGGATTCTAGCTCATCCATCAACTTAAAATCTTGGGCTTCTTTTAAAACTACCAATTTCCGCGCTGCCATCATTGGATAATTCTTTAGTTCTGATATTAAACTCAATGGTTCAACATCTTTTCCGTAAACTATTACCTGGTTGAAATCGCGTTCGTGCTCTTCCAGCGCATTTTCTACTATTGCACGGGTTATCTCATCAATAAAATAGGGCTCTTCGCCATGTAGAAAATAAATTTTCTCTAGCTTTTTGGCATGTATATCTTTTAGGATGAGTGCGTGATCCATGAACTAATTTTGCAAAATTATTGGTGTTTTTCCCAGATTTGAACGAGTTCAACTAAGGTATCAACCGAACGCTCCATGTCTTGAATGGAAACATATTCCTGCTTCGAGTGAATGGCCATTTCTCCAGTAAAAATATTTGGACAGGGCAAACCCATAAACGATAGACGTGATCCATCTGTTCCTCCACGGATAATAGTTGGTTTTGCAGCAACGCCCGCTTTTTCCATTGCTTGAATTGCGTAATTCGCAACAAAAGGAACGGAACGCAAAACTTCTTTCATGTTTCTGTATTGTTCGGTTACTTCAAATTCATATGCAGCCCCAGTGTATTGTTCCATGACCATTTTCAGAATCGACTCCAATCTGTTTTCAAATTCCATCAAATTTTCGGTGATGTGGTCGCGAATGATAAAGGTGATCGTTGCTTTTTCTAATCCGCCTTCAATCGACATAGGATGCACGAAGCCTTCTCTGTCTTGCGTCGTTTCAGGAGACCATTTATTTTTTGGTAATGCAGTAATAAACTCCGAAGCTATTTTCACTGCATTTACCATTTTATTCTTTGCATAGCCAGGATGCGCGCTAATTCCGTGGATTGTAACTTTTACAGCGTCCGCTGAAAAGGATTCGTCTTCAATTTCACCGAGTTTTGCACCATCTAATGTATAGCCATAATCTGCATTGAGTTTTTTCATGTCCAAATGTTCCACTCCGCGACCAACTTCTTCGTCTGGCGTGAACAATATCCGGATTGGACCATGTGTAATTTGTGGATTGTTGACGATATAATGCGCAAAATCCATGATTATCGCAATTCCAGCTTTATCATCTGCTCCGAGAAGTGTTAAACCACTGGCCGTTATAATATCATCGCCAATTTTCTCCTTAAGATACACATGTTTTTCTGTCGTAATGACTTGATTTTTATCGTCTGGTAAAACAATTGGTTCGCCGGAATAATTGCGGTGAATTATCGGCTTCACATCTGTTCCGCTGCAATCAGGCGCTGTGTCCATGTGGGAACAGAAACAAATTGTTGGTAAATCTATTGATGGACTATTGGAAGGAATCGTTGCGAAAACATATCCCCAATCATCCATTTCCACTTCTTCCAATTTCATTTCCAATAACTCCTTTAGTAGTACTTTCCCAAGATTCTTTTGTTTCATGGAAGAAGGAAAGGAGGTAGAATTTGGATCTGCTGTTGTATCTATTTGCACATATCTTATAAAGCGTTCTTCGACAGTGTAGTTCTTTTTTTGCATACTCATTCTTTGAGTTCAAATTTAAGAAAATGTTTACGTATAATAGAGTGAAATTTCAATCAATTTTCATAAAGTTTTACAACAAAAAAAGAAAAGGTTTATTTGTCTAAGTATTTGATTATTAATACTATAAATTTTGCTTAAAGCGAAGTTGTTCACATTTTCAGTTTAAAAAAACGGCATAAAAAAATGCTGCTCACTGAACAGCATTTTTAACTTCTTCTTCTTGTGCTTAGATTATTTCGTTTGCTGAAAAGTGAAATTCACTTTCTATTGCAGCATTTTCGTCTGAATCAGAACCATGAACAGCGTTTCTACCTTTTGATTCCGCATAATACTTTCGGATTGTTCCTTCCGCTGCATCTGCAGGATCCGTTGCACCAATTAATGCACGAAAATCAGCAACTGCATTTTCTTTCTCCAAAATTGCAGCGACGATAGGTCCAGAAGTCATATATTCTACTAATTCGCCATAAAATGGACGTTCAGCATGTACCTCATAAAATTCTTGTGCTTGTTCCGTTGTTAATCGAGTTAATTTCATCGCTTTAATTTCAAATCCAGCTTGGATAATCATGTCGATGATCTTTCCTGTGTAACCATTTTCGATTGCATCAGGCTTAAGCATTGTAAATGTTCTGTTTGTTGCCATTTGTTTTATTTCTAAATATTGGGTGCAAAGATAGTTTAGAAATATGAATTTCAAATTGCAAATTATGAATTTTACTATCTTTGGTACAAATAAAAACAACCACAATGAAAACGTTGGAGCTATTTTTTACGGATATGGATCCGGTATTGGCAGCGTTAATTGCCACTACCTTTTGCTGGTTATTGACTGCTGCAGGTGCTTCTCTCGTTTTTCTATTTAAAACAATGCACCGTGGCTGGTTGGATGGAATGCTTGGTTTCACGGGTGGAATTATGGTTGCAGCAAGTTTTTGGTCGCTTTTGAACCCTGCAATCAGCATGTCTGAAAAAATGTACCCTTCCGCTCCATGGATGCCAGCAGCAGTTGGTTTTTTGTTGGGAGCTTTATTTTTATTTTTTCTGGATAAAAAATTACCCCATCTTCACATAAATTTTAAAGACGAAGAAAAAGAAGGTGTTAAAACTCAATTGCATAAGACAACGCTTTTGGTTTTGGCAATAACCTTACACAATATTCCAGAAGGACTCGCGGTTGGGATTTTGTTTGGTGCCGCCGCTATTGGGATGGAAGATGCGACGATTACCGGTGCAATTGTATTGGCTATTGGAATTGGGATCCAAAATTTCCCGGAAGGATTTGCCGTTGCGATGCCACTGAGACGTTCCGGAGCAAGTAGATTTAAAAGTTTTTGGTACGGACAATTATCTGCTATTGTAGAACCAATTGCCGGAGTGATTGGTGCAGTGGCAGTAATATACATGCAACCGATTCTGCCTTTTGCCTTGGCTTTCGCTGCTGGAGCAATGATTTTTGTTGTGGTGGAAGAAGTGATTCCCGAAACCCAACGCGATAAATATACCGATGTTGCTGTACTTGGATTTATAGGAGGTTTCCTTGTTATGATGATTCTAGATGTTGGATTGGGGGGTTAAATCGTTTTCTATCTTTTTGAATCTACTCATCTAATCACATGACATCTAAAAGGTTTTAACAATTTTTTAATTTTAAATTTACTTTAGTTCTTTAAAAGTTAGCTAAATTTGTACCAACACTATTTCATAGTTAGTGTTTTTAGGTTTAATAGTTTTAGCATAGTTTAGAAAAAAGAGGAACAAGTTTCAATAGAATTTGTTCCTCTTTTTTTTTAGTATTTAATCCCAAATCCCAAATCCCAAATCCCAAATCCCAAATTCTAATTCCCCGTCATTCCATATTAACCAAAATCTCCTTCATTTCACTTAAAATTAATGCGGTTGCTCCCCATACTTTTTTGTTGGCAAGATTAAAATAGGGGATATTCCGAAATATCGTTCCGTCGTCTAATTTAATTTCTGTATAGGAAATCAAGGTTTCCTTTTTAAGATCAAAAAGGGAAAACCGCAATATTTCTGCTACTTCCCGCTTATCAGGGATTAACTCCGGCAATTCGCTGTGGTAAAACACGAAAGGTTTCACTAAAAATCCGCTGACTGGAATATATACATCTGTCAATTTTCCCAATAAAATTCCTTTTTCTCTTTCAATTCCAATTTCTTCAAAACATTCTCTTCGAGCGGTTGCTTCTAAATTCTCATCACTTAAATCTTTCTTACCGCCTGGAAAACTAACTTGTCCACTGTGGTTTCCAGCATAAATCGGTCGTTGTGTGAGAATACATTCAATACGGTTTTCGATTCTGTAAAGTACAATTGCAACAGCAGATTCTCTAATGTTTTGAGCATTTTTGAGTGCTGTACTTGAAAGTAATCTGTGTTCTGGCGACATTCTCAAATGGGCAGATTCACCGGGTAATCTTTCCGAAATTTCTTGCTTGATTTTATCTAGAAATAATTCTTCTACCATTAACTGTGAATCGAATTAAACAAACCGAAAAGTCATTTAACTTTCTTAGGTCTGTTTCCAATTAGACGAAGATAGTTTTAATTTAAATTTTACTGCTAGTCAGATCCAAAATAGTGATGAAAAAACAGTTTATTTTCCGTATTTTTGTGCATCTTTTATTTAAAACAAACATAGCATGCAACTGTGGAATACATTAAGTAAAGAGGAACTAGAATTAAAATGGCGCGAAAGTGGTTACAAATTTGTTACGATTTCATTTTACCAATACGCTCACATTCTAAATCCTCGCTTATTCAGAGATCACCTCTTCCAGATGTGGTCAAATATTGATGTTGTCGGAAGAACGTACGTCGCAAAAGAAGGAATCAATGCACAAATTGCTGTCCCATTATTAAATCTTGATAGGTTTCGAACAGAACTAAATTCGATAGATTTTTTAAATGAAATTCGATTGAATATTGCAGTCGATGATTCCGAAGCAGAATTTCCTTTTCTTAAGCTGAAAATTAAAGTGCGCGATAAAATACTGGCAGATGGATTAACAGATGAATCCTTCGATGTTACCAATAAAGGCAAACATTTGTCTGCTGAAGAATTCAATGAACTAACAAACGATCCATCTACAATTTTAATCGATTTTAGGAACCATTACGAATCAGAGGTTGGACATTTTAAAGATGCGATTCTGCCCGATGTGGATACCTTTCGCGAATCGTTGCCTTACATTGAAGAGGAATATCTAAAAGGAAATGAGGACAAGAATCTTGTGATGTATTGCACTGGCGGAATTCGTTGTGAAAAAGCATCCGCTTGGTTTCGTCACCGAGGATTTAAAAATGTGCACCAACTAGAGGGAGGAATAATAAAATATGCCAACGATTGCAAAGAAAAAGGCATTGAAAATAAATTTATCGGCAAGAATTTTGTTTTTGACGAGCGCAGGGGCGAACGCATATCCGACGATGTGATTTCGGTTTGCCACCAATGTGGATCTCCAGCAGATACGCATACAAATTGCGCAAACGATGCATGCCATTTATTGTTTATTCAATGTGATTCGTGTAAAGAAAATACGACCAATTGTTGTTCCACGGATTGCCAGGAAATGCACCAATTGCCAGAAGAAAAGCAAAAAGAATTGCGAAAAGGAATAATGGTAAGTAATAAAATATTCAAAAAAGGAAGATCTGAAAAATTACCGTTTCAATTAAATAAGGAAAAACCTGTATCTTTAATCGAATCAAATAAATAGTAAAAAAGGTGATAGCAGCAATTAACTGGAACATAAGTTCTGAAATCTTTGACGGGTACAAAACACCAAATTTGTACGGATTATTATTTGTTTCCGGACTTATTCTAGGCTATTTCGTCGTGAAAAGAATGTTTAAAAAAGAAAACATTGACGAGCAGGCGATGGACAAACTAGTCATGTACATGGTTTTGGGAACAATCATCGGCGCAAGATTAGGACATGTTTTTTTCTACGGACCATATTGGGATGTTATCGATACAAACAATGTTGTTTTGGAACGCGGCTATCTTTCTCATCCAATCGATATTCTCAAAGTTTGGGAAGGCGGTTTAGCTAGTCATGGTGCGGCAGTCGCTATTTTAATTATGTTATTTGTTTATTCTAGAAAAGTAGTTAAAAAACCATTTTTATGGATTTTAGACCGAATTTCTGCACCAATTGCAATTGGTGCAACTTTCATTCGATTGGGAAATTTGGTTAACCATGAAATGGTGGGGGATGAAACAGCTTTGCCTTGGGGTTTTCGATTTCTTTACCACGATTATAACCGATACGATGGAACTTGGGCAAGTATTCCGGTTCGCCATCCAGCGCAATTATACGAAGCAATTTGTTATTTGCTATCCTTTGGAATACTACTTTTCCTGTATTGGAAAAGAGACTTATGGAAAAAACCAGGCGTTATTTTCGGCACATTTTTAATCTTGATTTTTGGTTCGCGCTTCTTTGTGGAATTTGTGAAATTAGGTCAAACTGCAAGAGACGAATATTTAGTATTAAATACAGGGCAGATTTTGAGTATTCCACTTGTTTTAGTGGGTATTTATTTGGTTTGGAAAGGGCTTTTCAAAAAAGCTTGATAAAAATAGTTTTTTAAGAATTTGTCCTACGAATAAATTCGGAAACCAAAATTCCTGCGGCGACCGAAACATTCAAAGATTCAGCCTGTCCAATTCGCGGAATTGCGATTGGATGGGTAATAAATGGTAAAATATCCTCAGAAATGCCATTTCCTTCGTTTCCAAGAAGTAATATTCCGTTTTTCAGTTCTTGTTTTGCATAAATAGATTCACCTGAAAGTAGGGCCCCATAAATTGGAACGGATTGTTTTTTAAGCCATTGTGCTAAATCAACGTACGCAATTTGCACACGAAAAATTGCCCCCATACTTGCTTGTACCACTTTTGGATTGTGGCATTCTACCGTGTTTTTGGAACAAACAATAGTGGAAATTCCAAACCAATCTGCTATCCTCAAAATTGTGCCCATATTTCCTGGATCTTGCACACCATCCAAAGCCAGGGTTAATTTATTTTGCTCGGAAAAATCGGAAATTTCCTTTTTCCGAAGTATTGCAAATGCCTTATTTGGTGTTTTTAAAGTCGAAATTTGCGCCAATTCCTTCTCTGAAACACAGCAAGAATCTGCGCTTGGATGGCTAAATTTAAATTCGGTTGTGTGCAAAATCAACTGAATGGAATCGCCAGCATATGCAATAGCTTCAAGAACCATTTTTTCTCCTTCCACGCAATACAATCCCTCTTCTTCGCGGATTTTTTTCTGGTGAAGGGAGCGAATCCATTTAATCTTATTCTTTGAAAGGTCTGACACTGCTGCTTTATTATTATTTTTGTTCTACAAATGTATGATTAGAATACTCAAAATTACATATATTCTCCTAATTATTGGGCTTCTTGCTTATAGTTGCAAGCAAACGAAGTATGTCCCTATAAATAAATATTTATTAAAGAAAAATTTAATCCAAGTGGAAGAGGCACATTTGGAGGAAGATAAAGTTTTGGATATTATCCGTCAAAAGCCAAATTTTAAAACCTTTGGAATAAAAATGCGCTTGTGGGCATATAATCGGGTGGATTCAGCTGCTGTTGCAGAAAAAAGATTTGAACGAACTATTTCCCTGCGGCAAGAAAATAAACAACGATTTGAGCGTGTTCAGCGAATCAATCAACGGCGCATCGAAAAAGCGTACGAAAAAGGAAGCGATTTATATACGGAGAAAATTCTCCGATACAAAGATAGCGTGAATCCAAAATTGTTTTTTCGGGAATGGTTCAAGTATAAAATTGGGGAAAAACCGATTGTCTTTGATTCTATACCGTTTAATAAATCACTGGAACAATTAAACGTCTACCTGCGGAATAAGGGTTATTATTATGGATCAGCTAGTGGAAAGGTAGCTTACAAAGAAAAGAAACAAAAAGCAACAGTAACGTATGTCTTACAACCTGGAAAACAGTATTTCATCGATTCCGTTTTTGTGGAGTCCAATAACCGAGTGGTACAACTCGAATATACGAAGTTTCTGAAGTTGCATCCTGATTTACCTTTGTTGAATCAACCGTTTGACTCCGATTATTTAAATGACTACCGAGACAAAGTTGCCAAACACATGCGCGACAATACGCTATATGGTTTTAGTAGTTCCCACATTAATTTTACCGCCGATACGACGGCAGAAACGATGTCGGTCAAGCTTGGAGTGGTTTTTACAGATCGAATGGTTCGGTCTGCTTTGAATAGGGATTCGCTCGTGCCAATTAAACATAAAACAACCTTCGTCAAGCAAGTTTATTTTCATATCGCTGATACAACTTATTTCAAAGGTAATTTTAAAAATACCGTTGAACAAATGGGATTATCCTTGTTGGATCAACAATTTGTTAGAACCTTAGATACCTTTGCTTTTGCCGAAATAAAAAAGAGAAATTCCGAACAATTAGATAAGTTCCGAATGGCAACTTTTTTATACAATGGCGAATTAGCGATTGCTCCGGAAGTAATTGAAATTCAAAATTACCTGGAACATGAAAATGTTTACAAGGAATATTATTTGGAGAGAAGTTACTCTCGTTTGCTTCAACTCGGACTTTTTCAGGTAATAAAACCTGTTTTAATAGAAGTTCCTGGTTCAGATTCAATCGAAGTACATTATTACCTTGTTCCGATAGAAAAGCAAAGTGTTGGATTTGAGCCACGTGCAACAAATTCCAATGGGTTTTTGGGTGTTGCTATGACGGTAAATTACATCAATAACAATTTATTTAGAGGTGCTGAAAAACTAACTATTTCACTTTCAGGTGGATTTGAATCACAGCCTTCCGTTTTTGCTGCTAATCTGGAAGGAGATAAAATCAAACAATCTGGAAGGAGTTTTAATACTTTTGAATTTGGTCCAAGTGTGAAACTAGAATTACCTGGATTATTTCCGACAAAAGTGACTTTTTTATCTAAAAGGCAGCGGCCGCGAACAGTGCTTTCTTCTGCCTATAATTATCAATTGCGACTCGATTTTGAACGCCATATTTTTCAGTTAAATTATTTGTGGAAGTTCTATGTTTCGAAAACCCAGGTCTTTCAAACTGGCTTACCTTTTATGTCGATCATAAAAATTGTACGGATTCAAAATAAACCAGATTTTCAAACTAAGTTGGACTTATTGAATGACCTTTTCCTAAAAAACGCGTACAGCAACCAATTTATTTGGCAGGATTGGAAGCTAACATTCGAATACAACAACAAGGAAAAAGAGGATAAACAAGGGAATTTTTCTTTTTACATGAATTCTACATTTGATCCTGCAGGAAATACACTTTCAATGTTTAAAAATTTCCAGGATACAATCGATAATGGCCAGAATACAATTTTTGGAATTGGTTATTCGCAGTTTGCTCGTTTAGACAATGAAATTATAGTTTCAAATCCTGCCGGAAGAAAGAAAAGTTTGCACGGTAGATTGCAGTTTGGAGGTGGTGTTCCTTATGGAAACACGCGCACTTCTATGCCCTACGATTACAGTTTCTTTGCAGGTGGAGCAAATGATAATCGAGGATGGAAAGCGCGTGCTTTAGGTCCTGGTTCATATAAATATTATTTGGATACCAATCGGACGGCGACGCAAATTGGCGACATTCGAATCGGTACTTCCGTGGAATACCGTTTTTCGTTTGGAGAATTGATGAAAGGTGCATTATTTGTTGATGCGGGAAATGTTTGGACCTTCAACGAGGATGTTAATCGTCCAGGAAGTAAATTTTCTTCCAACTGGTACAAAGAAGTTGCTGTATCAGGAGGTTTTGGATTACGAATGGATTTGGATTTCTTTATTTTACGATTGGATTTTGGATTACCGTTAACAAATCCAGCATTACCGCAAGGAGCAAGATGGATTTTTCAGTCGCGCGATCCCTACTATGCAGAAGGATTGGCAAAATTTGGCGCTTCCTATAAATCCTTTATGCCAAAACCATTTACGCCGAATGTTCATTTCGGAATTGGATACCCCTTCTAAAGGGTTTTTATATCGGAGGAATAAATTACTCGTCTAACACGTTCAAATTTGCAAAACGTAAAATAACTGTTTTTGCACCATGGTGCGGAAAGAAAATCGTTGCTTTCCTATCTGCTCCTTCGCCTTCTAGTCGTGTTATTTTACCTTTGCCAAAACGATCATGCAACACGTTGTAACCAACTTTTAAATCTGCTTTCGATCCTGATTTTTCAGGCGAGTTACTTATTTCATTCAAGGATTTGAAAGATCCACTTGGCGCTGAAGTAGTGCGATTTAAACCACCGGTAAAAGGTTCGTCAAAATTGGAAACTCGTCCAGATAAAGACCTTCCCATTCCACGTTGCGGTGTTTCGAAATTTAAAAATTTCTGATCTATTTCTTCAATGAATCTGCTTGCCTCAGAGGAAACTAAATTTCCCCAGATAAATCGAGATGTAGCATAAGATAAGGTACACGTTTCTTTTGCGCGCGTTACGGCAACATAAAACAAACGTCGTTCTTCTTCTAATTCCGTCCTAGAATTTAAAGCCATTTGAGAAGGAAATAAATTTTCTTCTAACCCGACTAAAAAAACATGTGGAAATTCCAATCCTTTGCTCGAGTGAATTGTCATCAAAGTGATGTGATTTTTCTCATCCCCTTTCTCATCATCCGCATCGGTGAGCAGCGCAACGTCAATCATAAATTCAGACAAGGATTGGTCGGCGTCCTCTTGCTGCGATATCGTAAATTCCTTTATACCAGCTAATAATTCTTCAATGTTTTGGTAGCGTTCTACATCTTCCGGCCCTTTATCTTTTTCGCTGTACAATTCCTTAAGAATTCCAGATGATTTAGCAATATTTTGCGCCATTTCATATGCGTTCATTGAGTCCAATTGAGCAGAAAAACTTTTAATCATAGTAGTAAATTCATACAACTTAGATTTTGTCCCTGCATTCAAAGCTACTGGATATTGGTTCATATTGGTAATGACATCCCAGATACTTGTGCCGTAATTATTTGCAGCGATTATAATATTTTCAATGGATGTTTTTCCGATGCCTCGTTTTGGGTAATTAATCACACGTTTCAAAGCTTCTTCATCCCGAGGATTGGTTGTCAGTCGAAAATATGCCAAAAGGTCTTTGATTTCTTTTCGCTGGTAAAAAGATAAACCGCCATAAATTTTGTACGGAATACCCAGTTTACGGAGTGCTTCCTCAAAGGAACGGGACTGTTTATTTGTACGGTAAAGAATTGCAAAGTCATTAAAAGAAGAATTTGTACTCTGCTTGATATCAAATATTTTATTGGTAATGACTTTCCCTTCTTCGTTGTCGGTTAATGTTCGGATAACGCCAATTTTTGCACCTTCTATGTTCTCCGTCCAAACGTTTTTCTTTATTTGATCCTGATTTTTTGCGATTATGCTATTAGCTGCTTCTACGATGTTTTTGGTGCTCCTGTAATTTTGCTCTAGTTTAAATAATTTAAAATCCGGATAATCTTTTCTGAAATTTAAAATATTTTGAATATTTGCCCCTCGGAAGGAATAGATACTTTGAGCATCGTCGCCTACCACACAAATATTCTCATATATCGCAGCAAGTTTCTTTACAATTAAATACTGCGCGTAGTTTGTATCTTGGTACTCATCCACCAAAATATATTTGAATTTTTGCTGGTAATAATGCAATACATCGGGAAAATCGCGGAGTAAAACGTTTGTTTGAAATAAGAGATCATCAAAATCCATTGCCCCGGCCTTAAAACAACGCAGGGAGTAACTTTTATATATTCTTGCAAGTTCTGGCCTTCTCGATTGGTTGTCTTCGTTTATAATATCTGTATTTAGCGCATAGGCATCCGCAGAAATCAAACTGTTTTTAGCGGAGGAAATTCGACCTAAAACCATTCCTGGCTTGTAAATTTTATCGTCGAGATTGAATTCTTTTACAATATCTTTTAGTAAACTTTTCGAATCTTGTGTATCGTAGATTGTAAAATTTGTAGGATAACCCAATCGATCTGCATTGTAGCGAAGAATCCGAGAAAAAACAGAGTGAAAAGTGCCCATTGTTATGTTTTTTCCTTCCGATGAACCTACGATTTTTCCAATTCTCTCCGACATTTCCTTTGCCGCTTTATTGGTAAATGTCAAAGACATGATGTTGAACGGATCAACTCCTTGTTCCAACATATACGCAATTCGATAGGTTAATACGCGCGTTTTCCCAGACCCAGCTCCCGCGATAACCATCATTGGCCCATGGATTGCTTCAACAGCCTCGCGCTGACTTTTATTTAACTCGTCCAGATAACTCATGGAAAAAAACGGTTTGTAGTGTTTGTGTCGACTAGAAATAACTAAGCCATACAGTTACAAATCTACGAATTTTCAAGAAGCTAATCGTGCACAAACGGAATCATTTTTTCACTTTTTTATTGCAAAAAGTAGGATCAAAATAGGTGATTTCAACCTATTTAATATTACTTTTGTAGATTGAAAACAAAATAAAAGTATGAATCATTCCATCCAAGCAGGTGTCGCAACAGGCGATGATGTTCAAAAGATATTCCAATATGCAAAAGAAAAAGGATTTGCATTGCCCGCTGTAAATGTTACTGGTTCCAATACCATCAATGCAGTGATGGAAGCTGCTGCAAAAATTAATTCTCCTGTAATTATTCAGTTTTCAAATGGAGGAGCACATTACATAGCAGGGAAAGGTTTGTCGAATGAAAATGAAAAAGCTGCTATTTCTGGTGGCATAGCTGGTGCAAAGCATATTCATACGCTTGCAAAAGTCTATGGTGCAACAGTTATTTTGCATACAGATCATTGCGCAAAGAAATTATTACCTTGGATTGACGGTTTATTAGATGCTAGCGAAATTTTCTTCAAAGAAACGGGCAAACCATTGTTCAGTTCCCACATGATTGATTTATCCGAAGAGCCAATTATAGAAAACATCGAGATCTGTAAGCAATATCTTGCTAGGATGAGCAAAATGGGGATGACGCTGGAAATAGAACTTGGAATCACTGGTGGAGAAGAAGATGGTGTAGACAATACAGATGTCGATAGCTCAAAATTATATACTCAGCCGGCAGAAGTTGCTTTTGCTTATGAAGAATTACTGAAAGTATCCGATAAATTCACAATTGCTGCAGCGTTTGGAAATGTTCACGGTGTATACAAACCTGGGAACGTTAAATTAACACCTAAAATCCTAAAAAATTCGCAAGAATACGTTCAGAAAAAATTTAATACAGGACCAAATCCTGTAAATTTCGTTTTTCATGGTGGATCCGGTTCAACTTTGGAAGAAATTCGCGAGGCGATTAGTTATGGCGTAATTAAAATGAATATTGATACAGATCTTCAATTTGCTTTTACAGAAGGTGCACGCGATTATATGGTAAATAATATAGATTACTTACGCACTCAAATTGGAAACCCTGAAGGAGAAGAATTACCGAATAAAAAGTACTACGATCCTAGAAAGTGGTTGCGCGAAGGTGAAATCACATTCATCGATCGTTTAATTAAAGCTTTTGAGGATTTAAATAATATTAATACAATCTAATTTCTGGACAATATGGAATCACTAATTCCGAATGATAAATCCAGAATTAAAAATTAAAATTATGAGTTGGTTTACACGAAAAAAAGAAGGAATTACAACATCCACGACCGAGAAGAAAGAAACTCCCGAAGGTTTATGGATGAAATGTTCGAAATGTAAAACTGTTTTCACAGCGGATGATCTTTCAAAGAATGCATACGTTTGTGATCGCTGCTCGAACCACGAAAGAATAGGTTCAGAAGAATATTTCAATATTTTATTTGATGGCGGAAAATATACAGAATTGAATGCTAAATTGACTTCTGGAGATCCGTTGCGTTTTGAAGACACAAAGAAATATATTGACCGCGTAAAAAGCACGCAGGAAAGCACCGGATTGGTAGATGCAATTCGAACGGCAAAAGGAAAGTTAGACGGCAATGATATAGTTGTTGCAGCAATGGATTTCGCATTTATTGGTGGTTCATTAGGAGCCGTAATGGGAGAAAAAATTGCTCGCGCAATTGATGAGGCTATAAAAATCAATGCGCCGTTTATGATTATTTCCAAGTCCGGCGGTGCTAGAATGATGGAAGCTGGATATTCCTTGATGCAAATGGCAAAAGTTTCTGGTAAGCTCGGTCAACTTGCAGAAAAAAAACTTCCGTATATTTCATTTTTAACCGATCCGACAACTGGAGGTGTAACTGCTTCATTCGCAATGTTGGGAGATATTAATATTGCCGAACCGGAAGCGCTGATTGCTTTTGCAGGACCTCGGGTGGTAAAAGAAACGATAGGAAGAGATTTACCCGAAGGTTTCCAACGGTCAGAATTTGTATTGGAGCATGGTTTCCTTGATTATATTGTGGATCGCACAAAACTCAAAGAAACACTGGCGCTTTCCTTGAAACTTTTCAAAAACTAAAATACAAACGTCCTACTGAAAAGTGGGACTTTTTTTGCTATGGAAATTCGGAAATTTGTCAAGGAAAATAATAGAGCTATCAATTGGTCAGGTGGAACGACGACGCAACTTTTTATTTATCCTGAAAATGCAGATTTTAATTCCCGGCAATTTGACTTTAGAATCAGTACTGCCTCCATTGAGTTAGAAACCTCTGATTTTACATCTTTAAAAGGTTTTGAGCGAAGATTACTTGTTTTAAGTGGCACTCTTGCGTTAGAACATATAGAACACCATTCTAAAAAACTTACTCCTTTTCAACAGGATTATTTTCTTGGGGAATGGCAAACGAAAAGTAGGGGCAAAGCAATAGATTTTAATGTGATTTATCGTCTAGGAATGGAAACGAATCTATCTGCGAAAAAGCTAGTTTTAGGTGAAAGTATTTTCTTTAATACGGATAATATACTTTTTATTTATGTCTATAGCGGTTTAGTTAGAATAGGCAATGAAACAGCTCAAACTGGCGATTTATTGGAAGTTTTTTCAAGGGAGACTATAGAAGTTTTTGCAGAAATGGATGGTACTATTTGTAGTGTAGAATGGAAAAAAGAAATTTAATTTCAAATAAAAAAGTAGAACAAGAAAATTTAATTATCTTTGCACCGTCGAAAGTCGACTACATAAAAATCATTTAAGTAATATTGGCATGTATATTAACTCAGAAATTAAAAAAGAGATCTTCACGAAACACGGTGGTGTAGAAACAAACACTGGTTCAACGGAAGCGCAAGTTGCATTGTTCACATTTCGTATTTCGAACTTGACGGAGCACTTAAAAAAGAATCGTAAAGATTTTGGAACACAACGTTCCTTGCAATTATTAGTTGGTAAACGCAGAAGTTTATTAGACTATTTGAAAAGAAAAGATATTGAAAGATACCGTGCTATCGTTAAAGAATTGGGATTACGTCGTTAATCTTTACACGAACACACTATTTATTTGGGGGGACATTCGAACTTATTCGACTGTCCCCTTTTTGTTTAAAAAGTTGCTTTTGAAAAAAAAGCATGTGTAATAATGTATAATTAAATATATGAATATAGGAATCAGAAAGTCAATGATGACCGGAGGGAAAGAAATTTCCATTGAAACCGGAAAATTGGCAAAACAGGCAGATGGGTCTGTTGTAGTTAGATTAGGAGACACAATGTTGTTGGCAACAGTTGTAGCTGCTCCTGATGCAAAAGAGGGAGTTGATTTTCTTCCGTTAACAGTTGATTACAGAGAGAAATACTCTGCAGCAGGACGTTTTCCAGGTGGATTTTTCCGTCGTGAAGCGCGTCCTTCAGAAACTGAAATTCTTGTAATGCGTTTGGTGGATAGAGCACTTCGTCCACTTTTTCCAGACGATTACCATGCGGAAGTACAATTAATGATTCAGTTGCTATCGTATGATGGAATTCATAATCCAGACGCATTGTGCGGTTTGGCTGCTTCTGCTGCAATTGCAGTTTCGAATATTCCATTCAATGGTCCAATGTCGGAAGTTCGTGTTGGTCGTGTAAACGGCGAATGGGTTGTAAATCCTACAATGGAGCAAATGAAACACGTGGATATTGATATGATGGTTGCAGGAACCATGAAGGATGTAAACATGATTGAAGGCGAATTCCAAGAGATTTCTGAATTGGAAATGGTGGAAGCGATTAAAATTGCACACGCTGCGATTATTGAGCAATGCCAGTTTCAATTGGATTTAGCTGCTGAAATACCTAATGCAAATCCAAAAAGAGAATATAGCCACGAAATTCACGACGAAGCTGTAAGAGCTAAAGTCTATGAATTGGCAATGGAAAAATGCAAGGCAGTTGCGCGCATGGGACTTGCGGATAAAGCAAAAAGAACGGAATTGTTCAACGCGGTGAAAACAGAAGTAAAGGAAAGTTTTACAGAAGAAGAATTAGCAACAGTGAATGGTTTTATTTCGGTTTATTTCAGTGAAGTAAAGAAAAAAGCGGTTAGAGATGTGATGTTAAATGAATCTATTCGTTTGGATGGTCGTAAGTTTGATGAAATTCGTCCAATCTGGGCTGAGGTAAATTATTTACCGATGGTTCACGGTTCGGCGGTATTTACACGCGGTGAAACGCAATCGCTTACAACCTTGACATTGGGTGGAAAAATGGATGAGCAACTGATCGATGGCGTAACGTTTCATGGAACAGAGAAATTTTTATTACACTATAATTTCCCGCCATTCTCAACCGGTGAAGCAAAACCATTACGTGGCACTTCCCGAAGAGAAATTGGTCACGGAAACTTGGCATTGAGAGCATTAAAGCCAGTTTTACCAGACGATAATGCGTACACGATTCGCTTGGTTTCAGATATTTTAGAATCAAATGGTTCGTCTTCTATGGCAACAGTTTGTGCTGGAACATTGGCTTTGATGGATGGTGGTGTGCAGATTAAAGCGCCAGTTTCTGGAATTGCAATGGGATTAGTTGCCGACGGTGGTAAATTTGCTGTCTTGTCAGATATTTTAGGTGATGAAGATCATTTGGGTGACATGGACTTTAAAGTTACAGGAACATCAAAAGGAATTACAGCGTGTCAAATGGATATCAAAGTAGATGGTTTACCATACGAAGTGTTGATCCAAGCATTGGAGCAGGCTAGAGGTGGACGTTTACATATTTTGAATAAAATCATTGAAACAATCGCCGTGCCGAATGCCGAATTCAAACCGCAAACGCCAAGAATTGAAGCATTCAATGTGCCAAATGAAATGATTGGTGCGATAATCGGACCTGGAGGAAAAATTATTCAGGCAATGCAAAAAGAAACAAATACTTCAATTACAATTGAAGAATTAGAAGGTGGTGAAGGCCGTGTGCAAGTAATGTCCAACAATGCAACAGATATGAATGAAGCAGTTCGCAGAATTCGTTCCATTGCATTCCCTCCGCAAGTTGAAGAAGGAGCAGAATACGAAGGAAAGGTGAAATCAGTGAAAGATTTCGGTTGTTTCGTTGAAATTCTTCCAGGAACAGATGGACTAATTCATATTTCTGAATTCTCATGGGAGAAAGTAGCGAAAATGGAAGACGTTTGTAACGAAGGTGATGTATTGAAATTTAAAGTAGTTGGAAAAGATCCAAAAACGAAAAAATGGAAATTGTCTCGACGTATCTTGCTTCCAAGACCAGAAAGAAAAGAGGAAACTCCTCAAGCATAATTTATAAAGCACCGCGACTGAAGTAATTCACAGCGGTGCTTTTTTCTTAACGCAGTTAAACGAATCTACCAAGATTATTAACTTTAATAAAAAAACAAAAAAAATGGCAAGTAGAAGAATTCTTAAAAGAAACTTGAATAACATGGTAATCGATGTTGTAGAAGAATGTTTCACTATACAATTGATTGATCAATCAAAAGTAGAGCAAGCAGATGCAGTAATTGATGAAGCTGCAAACTTCCAAGATACAATGTTATCTAAGATTAATGGTGCAAAATCAAAAGCGGATTTTAAACCAATTACAGCGGAAATTGAAAATGCAGCAATAGGATTTATTCAAAAATTAAATGCATTAAGTTAATTTTAGACGAATTGATAAAAAATACAATTATTTTTAAGCGGGATTTACTTCCGCTTTTTTTTATTTAATTTTTTGATCCTATGATGACACTTGATTGGAAAAAGATGCTAATTGGTTTTGGTATCTTTCTATTTGCTTTTATTCTATTTGCTACTGGCGGAAAATCTATTTTCTGGAATGCTATTGCTTTGGGAGGGTTGATGATTTATTTGTGGATATTTGAAGTTATTCCAATCTATATTACCGCTATACTGCCTCTAATTCTTGCCGTTCCACTTGGAATACTTTCAACAGATGAACTTGCATCCGCATACGGTAACAGTAATGTTTATTTATTTTTCGGTGGATTTATTCTTGCTTTGGGTTTGGAAAAATGGAAGGTTCACGAACAAGTTGCCCGCGGAATTATTAGCGTTGTTGGACAATCAAAACCTAGAATATTACTTGGTTTTTTATTGAGCACTGGTTTGTTGAGTATGTGGATTTCTAATACTGCAACAGCTTTGATGATGCTGCCAATGGCTATGGCAATTATTCACGCAATGCCGGTTTCCACAAAAAAAACTAAATTCCCCTTATTTCTTTTACTATCTGTTGCTTATGCAGCAAGTATCGGAGGAATGGCTACGTTAGTCGGATCTCCACCAAATACGCAAATGGCGAGTATTCTTGAGCAAAATTACGGTATTAAAATTGACTTTTTTACCTGGATGAGTATTGGAATGCCAGTAAGTATTGCGATGCTATTAGTTACCTTTTTATTCTTTTATTTTTCAATGGGAGAGGAAAGAAAGGAACACCATGATTTTCAATTGCATAAAACACCTTGGACAAAAGACCAAAAAAGAGTAACTTTTATTTTTTTAGGAGTAGTTATTCTTTGGTCTTTTAAAGAAGTTTTTAACTCCATGCTTGGTTTTTCCTATCGGGATGAAAGTGCCGCTTTGCTTGGCGGAATATTACTTTTTGTGCTCCCAAGTAGTTCTGATAAAAAACCGCTTCTATCCTGGAAGGATATGGAGAAATTACCTTGGGGAATTTTAATTCTATTTGGCGGAGGACTTGCTCTAGCCGCTATGTTTGAAAAAAATGGCGTTGTTATGGAATTAACGAAAGTATTTATGAACTTCACGGATGTGCCATTCTACATCATTCTACTTGTTGTTGTAACGATTGCCATTTTTGCTACGGAAATAATGTCAAATTTAGCTTTGGTAACCGTTTTTGTGCCGCTAATTGCTGAATTTGCTTTGCAATCTGGTTATCCAATTGCTCAATTGTGCGTTCCATTAACCTTAGCCGCAAGTTGCGCTTTTATGCTGCCAGTTGGAACACCACCAAATGCAATTGTCTTTTCCTCCGGATATGTTAAGATTCACCAAATGGCTAAAGTTGGGTTTGTATTGAATATAGCAGGTATAATTATTGTATCCGCTTTCTCCTATTATTTTTTAAAGTAAAACTAAAAACGGGCTGATCAATAGAGCAGCCCGTTTTTAATAATGGGTAGAACTGAAACGAATTTTAGTTCTTAATACTAATCTTAGTGTTCGATTCTGTTTGTCCGTTAGTTAATCTAAGATTGTAAATTCCTGCAGCAACTTTTCCTAAAACAACTTCTTTTGAAAAAGCACCATGTTGATTCATTATTTCTTCTGAATAAATTAGCTGTCCTGCGGCGTTATAAATGGAAAGGGAATACTTTTCATCTTGCTTCGTTTCAAATGAAACCATGAATACGCCTTGTGATGGATTCGGGTAAATTACCAAGAAATGTGGATTCAACTCATCAATTCCCAAAAATGTAACTGCGTAAACAACGGATTCCGACATACATCCATTTACAGTAGTTTGTACGGTATAATTACCATTACTCAATGGTGTGAAGTTTTGTCCAGTTGCACCTGAAATAAGCGTTCCATTTAAGTACCACTGGTTGCCCGTCGTAGCGCTGGAAGTTAAAACACCACTATTCACTGTTATCGTTGGAATTGCCGGCGCTGGCGTTACGGTTATTGTTACCGGCGCTGAAACACTTGTAGCTGAAGTTACACATGCGCCACTAGAAGTTAATGTGCACGTAACTTGATCGCCATTCGTTGGCGTGTAGGCGTAACTAGAACTATTAGTTCCAACATTAACACCATTTACAGCCCATTGGAAAGATGGCGAAGAACCGCCATTACTCGAAGATGAAATTAATGAAATTGTTTTTCCAGCGCAAATAACTGGATTTCCAATTATTGAAATAGATGGTGTAACAAAACTAGAAACTGTAATGGTAATAGAATTGGAAGTTGCTGGACTTCCAACTGCAACAGGATCATTCGAAGTCATACTGCATGTTACAACTGAATTGTTAGCTAGAGTTGTTGTTGTAAATACGGAACTATTTGTTCCTGCATTCACACCATTTACTTGCCATTGGTAAATAGGTGTTGTTCCTCCAAATGTTGGAACTGCAGTAAAAGTAACGCTCTCTCCAGAACAAATTGAATTATTTGCATCATTAGAAGTTATAGATACAGATGATGCATTAGCAGATTGTAATCGATAAGAATATATACGTGTGCGTGCAGCGCTTGAAGAGGTTGTTCCTCCACAATACTCTCCTGTATGCCAAAATGTTATTCCATCTGGATCTAAGGAAGTATGCGCATAATCGCCAAATCTATTTCCTCCTGTTTGAGAACCAGAACCGGCAATTGCAATTGTTTCTGCAAATGTCAATGTATTCAAAGGATCATTTGCTAATCTGCCAGTGTAACCTAAACTAGGATACATGGTGCTGGATCCAGAAATAGCATAGGATAATCCAATATTTCCATAATCATCCATTGCAATTGATCCAAGCCAACGGTTGTAAGCATCTGGAGTGAAAATTCCTTGTTGGTATACCGTCCAAGCGGATGTTGTTTGGTCTTGGCGCATTTCACACCACATTACACTCCGTTGCGTTGTACTTATTTTTACGCCCCAAGTCAGAACTACGCTATTATAGCCATTCCATTTTCTCCATTGGGATCGGTAATTTAATACACCACCAATTCCATCTATTTTTTGAGTAACACCCGGTTGAGAAATATCATTCCAACTCGAATTATATGAGGCGTCAAAAGAAGTTGTAGGAACTGCGGAAACAAATGTTAATGTTGCAGTTGGCGTTGTAGGAACCCAGTTTACTGACATTTGGTAAATTTGAATTCCATCAATTGTAGTTCCACCCCAAGCATTGTCTGAGTACGAAAATATAGGACAAGGTGTTCCGTAAGTTGGTAATCCGCTATTACCATCTGCGTCGCCTGCCAAAGGACAAAAGAATCCACCACCGTTTGGAGGAGTGAAGTTTTTACTCACAGCACGTGCACTTGCATTTCCAGCAAGCATTGCAGTTCGTTCAAAGGCAAATACTTTTTGAGTTCCTTGATTGGATGTCATATAATATCCATCTGCCCAAATTGAAAACTTCAGATAGTCAGGAAATTGGGATGAAGTAAAACTATACGTATAATAGGAACCTGTTGGATCACTAGTTGTAGAAATGGCGATGTAAACTTTATTTCCTGTAGAGCCAAATTGCGCAATAAACCATCGGTCAGCGAAGCGGTCGTACATTACAATTGGATCACCATCATTTTGTGTCGCAGGAGTCCACAAACTTCCAACGCTACCAGTTGTAATGGTAGCTCCAGTGTTTTTGTTGTAAATTTTGTAGGTTGTAGAATTTATCGCTTGAATATAGTGATTAGGTCCCGCAGCTCCAGAAGGATCCATTGGACGAAAGCCAGAAGCAGTTTGTCCAAGCCAATTTTGAATTGGAGCCTTATTTGTGGTATTTCTAGAACCATCACTCCATTGTATTATACTGCTATCGTTGCCGTATATCAAACCATTATCTTCAGTATTGTATACAAATTGTTGCGGAGTACGGTGTTTTTTGTCTTTTGATTCCTTCAGCTTTTTAGCATGTGCTTTTTCAATTTTCCGCATGTTAACTGGATTCTCTGCGTTTATTTCAATTAGCGGCCTTGAAATATGGAAACTTTCACTAAAGATAACTTCTGTGGGTGCGTTTTCTTGAGAAAAGCCAATAGTTTTGATTCCAATAATTAAGAACAGAGAGAATAGAGAGGTAATTTTTTTCATAGTTTTCATAGTTTTTAGAGCCACTAATTTACTTAAATTATTTATATTGATACTTTTATTATAAAGTCTTTTTTGTAAATAATCTATCACAATAGTTACCTTCGTGAAAATCAAAAACCATGAAGCTAATTCTTTCTCCCGCAAAATCTATCGATACCATTAAAACTATGCCGCTGAAAGAATTTTCGGTATCACCTTTTTTACCTGAAAGTTCCGTTTTGGCAAATAAGCTGAAGAAGTTTTCAGTAAAAAAACTGCAAGAAATGATGCATGTGTCGCAGGAATTGGCTGAATTAAATAATTTGCGCTATAAAAATTGGGTTTTACCAGTGCAACCAACAAATGAAATTATCCCTGCTGTTTTTGCATTTAACGGAGAAGTTTATAAAGGATTAAATGCGCGTTCATTGAACGATGAGGAAACCCAGAGGATGCAAGATTCTGTTTTTATAGTATCGGGTTTATATGGCATTTTGAAACCTTTGGATTTAATTTTTCCATACCGATTGGAAATGGGAACCAAGTGGGAAATTTCTTCAAAACATAAAAATCTTTACCAATACTGGGGAAAGAAGATTGCAGTTTATTTAAACAACAACATGTCCGACAAGGAAGTGCTTGTTAATTTAGCTTCGGCAGAATATTTCAAAGCCGTGGATAAAAAACTAGTCAATTCAACTATTATTACACCAGTTTTTAAAGAATTTAAAAATGGGGAATACAAGATTGTAATGATGTTTGCAAAACATGCAAGGGGCGCAATGGCTCGGTATTGTATTGTAAATAAAATAGAAGATCCGGAAGAACTAAAATTATATACAGTAGATGGTTATTCTTTTGATGTAAATCAATCTACAGAAAATGAATGGGTATTTGTTCGGTGAAAAAATAATCCAGACGGCATTATTTTATGTTTAATCTGCTTGCTGCTTCATAAAATCCTCGTTTTTTTCGATAATATCCCAAGTGTGATCTGCCAGAAGTTTTACCGATGCACAAAAAGTAAAATTATTTTTAGATCTTCCCCACTGGCTAGGTCCAATCAAAGAAAGTAAATACGCTCCATTTTCTTTTTGGTACAAATGGTATTGGTGATTAATCAATGGTTCAAAACGCATTTCTGCTGTATAAATAAATTCTGAAATTGTTTTTCTATCGTTCAACTTTTTAGCTTGTTCCGCAAGCAATTGCATTTGCTCATAGATTTGACCTAATTGCATGTCTGTCTGGTGTTCCATCGCAGACAAGGCGCGACCCTTAATCTTTCCTTGATCTTCTGGTTTAACCAAAGCGCTTCCAGCGTGATGCGGATACGCTAAAGTTCCTGGATTTTCTGAAATTTTGTCCGGATCAATTGGGTTAATGAAATCTTTGTTCATGAAATGCTAAATTACTTTTGTAAGTATATAACTACTGTAGCTGGTAAATTGTTCACATTCACCTTCATTAAGTTTGTTTTTGCCACGATATTTTCTGCTACACGTTATAAAGACATTGTATCGCTTCGTTCAGCGATAGTATTGGCCATAAAAAAAGGGATCTACAAGAAATCCCTAAATATGAATTGGTCGAACGAAGGGTATTAGTTTTTCACTCTTTCCACGTAAACACCTGTGCGGGTATCTATTTTAATAACTTCGCCATTGTCAATAAACAATGGAACTTTAACTTCTGCTCCAGTTGCAATTGTTGCAGGTTTCATGGAATTTGTTGCTGTATCTCCTTTTACCCCAGGTTCCGTGTAGGTAACTTCTGAAATAATATACATTGGTAATTCCAGCACTAACGGCATTTCTTCTTCTGCATGAAACAAAATAGAACAAATCATACCTTCTTGCAAGAAAGCTGGCTTATCAATCATTTTTGCGGCAATGTTTATTTGCTCGAATGTTTCGTTGTTCATAAAAATATAATCGGAACCTTCTTGATATAAATACTGGTATTCCCGATTTTCTATCCGAACGATATCAATTTTATGTCCTGCAGAGAAGGTATTGTCAATTACCTTCCCAGTTTCAATTTGACGCATTTTTGTTCGCACAAATGCAGGGCCTTTTCCTGGTTTAACGTGCTGAAATTCGATGATTTGAAACAATTTATCGTTGTGCTTAATGCACACACCGTTTTTTATATCTGCTGTATTTGCCATTTTTATTTTTTTAACGCTACAAATATAGCACATTTTACCTATTGAAAAGTGAATTGAAAACTCGCTTGCGAAACAATCCAAGTAATTAGCATTTTTTTTTCGGGCAAAATATTCAGTTACTTCTAAAAGCTGTTCTTTCCGCATATCACCAATGGAATTTGATTTCTAGTTTAGACATATTTAATTTTAATAAGCATTTCATTCAAAATTTGCAACAATCTTCTTATCTTCGGGTAAATTAATTCAACTTTTATGTCAGAATATTGGAAAGCACTTTCATTATGGAATAAGGTGAAATTTACAATCAGCATTATTATTGGAATTTTAGGTGTCGTTTTTGCAACCTTGAATTGGAACGATGAGGAAGTACATTTAGTATTTTTCCAAACTACGATGCCACTAACGTTATTGATTCTCATTTCTGTAATAGTTGGATATGCCTTAGCTTACCTCTTTAATTTCCAAAATTCCAGAAAAAAGGAAAAAGAATTGCAAAATCTGGAAGAGCAAAATCAGAAGTTAGTGGCTAAATTGAAGCACTTGGAAGAAAAGGTATAATCGGTTCATGGATTGCCTTTTAAACGAGTTCTTTTATTGCAGTTTTCGTTCCTATTGTTCGGGTGATATAATCCTTTTCAAGTTTTGGACTTCTAGCAGGAGAATATTCTCGTCCGTAAAAGATGATCTGCAGATGAAGTTTGTTCCATAATGCCTTTGGAAAGAGTTTCTTCGCATCTTTTTCTGTTTCCACTACATTTTTCCCACTCGTTATTCCCCAACGTGTTAACAAACGGTGAATGTGCGTGTCTACCGGAAATGCTGCCACACCAAAAGATTGAGCCATCACAACGGAGGCAGTTTTGTGTCCAACGCCAGGCAATTCTTCCAATAATGCCATGTCCGCAGGAACTTCACCAGCATATTTAGCAATTAATATTTGAGAAAGCTCAAATATTGCGCGCGATTTTTTTGGTGATAAACCGCACGGACGAATAATTGCACGAATTTCTTCCACAGACAATTTAACCATGTCAAATGGATTATCTGCCAATTTAAACAAAGCGGGCGTAATTCTATTGACGCGTTCATCCGTGCATTGTGCGGAAAGAAGAACAGATATCAATAGCGTAAACGAATCGGAATGATCCAACGGAATTGGTGTTTCCGGATATAGATTTTCTAATTCGGTAAGTATATAATGCGCTTTTTCTTTTTTTGTCATGGTTTATTTAATTCTGAAACCATTTTTTATAAAATGCAGAAATTCTGAGAACTGAAGCTTGGAGGTGAAAATTCTTCGGAATTCTTTAAAACTAGAAGGATTAATTGCTGCAGCCGATTCCTGCATCTCTAAACGGGAAACCTTCACATGTGAATTAATCATTTCAATTTTTTCGGTTTTGGAAATTTCAGGAGAAGATTCCATTTCATTATCTTCTATTTCTGCAATTAATTCAAATAGCTTTTTCTCCTGCTTCGATAGCGCATCTGCGCGTTTGAAATTTTCTTGTGCTTGTTTCTTAAAACCTAATTTCTCCAATAATAAGCCAAGATTATTATGTGCAACGGCATCTTCAGGATCCAAAGCAACAGCTTTTTCATAATCTTCAATGGCAGCCTCTGTTTTTCCGAAAAAATCTTTTGCATAAGCGCGAGAGGCAAATCGAAACGAATATTCTGGTTGTAAAGTCAACGCCGTATTCAAATCTTCCATGCATTTTTGCTCGTTTTTCAAATGTAGGTAGGCAACTCCTCGGTCGGAATAAATATCTGGATGATTTGGATCTGCTTCCAACGCATCGGAAAACAATACAATTGCCTCGTTATATTTCCCGTTCAACAGTAATTCGTGTCCCTTTTCGTGCGTTTTATTTGCAAACATCCTTATTTTCGCTTTATGATGGATAAAAATACGCACTTTCCGCAATACCGAAAACTTTCCAATGGAAAGACTTTCTATAAAATTATAAATGAGCGAACTTTTGAAGAAATAATGCTCTTCGGAGAAAGAAGAATGTACTTTAAAACAATTGCAGAGAAATATCCTGAAATGCTTCGTATCAAAGATATGTTGGAATTGCAAGCTCCTTTTTTAATGGCAACGGAAGCAGAATATTCCACCGTTTTTAATAGAACGGATCAATAAAAAATAATTTTAAGATACTATTAAATTTTATTGTTTTTAGAATTCTATCCATTTTTTGTGGATAAAACAGCACGCCAAATTTTAAAAGTTTGCTGTGTGAATAGTTCAAATGCGTATTTTTAACACATGCTAAAACAAATCATCGGACTGGTTTTATTTCTACCATTGGTCTCTATCGCGCAAGGATGGCTTCCGATCGGCGGTCGTTCCAATTCAATGGCAAATGCATCTGTAGCGCTTTCCGATGCATGGGCTTTTCATCATAATCCTGGCGCTTTGTCTGAAGTTAAGCAACAAACTTTTGGCGTTTCGTATGAAAATCGGTTTCTACTAAAAGAATTGCAGTCACAAGGTTTTGTGTATGTTCAACCCCTAAAAACAGGTGTTTTTTCAGTTGGAGCCCAACTTACTGGCTTTAATTTATACCGAACACACCGAATAGGAGCAGGGTACAGTTTGAAATTGAGCGAAATGTTTTCGGCTGGTGTGCAATTGAATTACCAAGGAATAAAATTACCGGACAATTATGGCTCTCGAAATACGGTTACAGCAGAACTTGGATTTTTGGCAAAACTAACAGAGGACTGGAAAATAGGATTTAGTATATTTAATATTGGTCGAGCAAAGCTGGCAGACTATAAAGACGAACGATTCACTACTCTGATGCGTTTAGGAACATGCTATACATTTTCTAAAAAAGTATTGGTGACCGCAGAAGTAGAGAAACATGTCAATTTTGCACTTCGCGTCAAAGCTGGAATGGATTATCAAATGCTGGATAATTTTTATTTTAGAGCTGGTATAGCAACACAGCCGGTAGAAATATCCTTTGGTTTTGGGTATAAATTCAAACAATTTCAGTGCGATTTAGGTAGTTCTTTTCACCAAGTTTTAGGCTGGTCACCACATTTTTCTTTAACGTATAGCCGAAAATAATTTGGGTTTATATAAAAAAATACTACTATTCACGTTCCTATTTCTTGGAAATATGTTGTTCGCGCAGCAAAGGAGTGAAATAATTCAGCAACGTATCGAATTTATTGCGGAACAATTAGAAACGGAGGAGATTGATCTAACCAATGTCATCGAATACCTGAACTATTATTTCGATAACCCGCTAAACTTGAATGGCGCAACAGCAATGAATCTAGAGGATTTGAATTTGCTCTCCGCTGTTCAGATAAACGACCTTTTATTGCACCGAAAACTTTACGGGAAGTTCATTTCTATATACGAATTGCAAAGTTTGGAATATTGGGATTTACAAACCATTCAATTGATTTTACCATTTGTTCGAGTCGATGATAGACTGGACAATTTGCACATTTCATGGAAAGAAGCATTGGAACATGGGAGTTATGAAATGTACCTGCGTTACCAAGCGACGCCAGAATCTAAAAATGGCTACACAAAAGTGAATGATTCTATACTAAAGAATAGTAATTCCTATTATTATGGAAATGCAGACCGCTATTATTCGAGAGTTCGATACAGTTACCGCACAAATATCAGTATCGGAATTACGGGTGAAAAAGATGCTGGCGAACAATTTTTCAAGGGCGCACAAAAAAATGGGTTTGATTTTTATTCAGCCCATGCCTTTTTTAAAGGTGGAAAATACCTACGTTCCGTTGCTGTTGGCGATTACCAAATTCAAATCGGACAAGGATTGAATTTATGGTCTGGATATGCATTTGGAAAAACTGCAGATGTTACTAATGTTAAGAAAACTGCGAATCCACTTCGCCCGTATACCTCTGTGGATGAAGCGCGGTTTATGCGAGGAGCAGCCGTTGATATTGGTTACAAGGATTTTTCAATTACAACATTTGCTTCTGTTAAAAAAATGGATGCATCGGTGATTTCAGATTCTATTTATGACGATTTAGAATTTGTTACAAGTATAAATATTTCGGGTTTGCACCGCACCAACTCCGAAATTAACAAGAAAGATCTATTGACAGAGAAAATTTTTGGATCAAATCTACGCTATCGAAATAGAAGTTTTCAAGCGGGAATTGCCGGGGTTTACCAAGGTTATACCACCGAGTTCAACAAAGCAATTCAGCCCTATAATCAATTTGATTTTAGAGGTAAAGACATGTTGTCGTTTAGTGGCGATTACAGTTGGGTGTATAAGAATTTTAATTTTTTCGGAGAGACTTCTCGCACTTCGTTTTCCGGATCTTGGGCCAATCTCCATGGCGTTTTATTTTCTTTGGATTCGCGTGCATCGTTCAGTATTTTATACCGAAACTACCAACGCGGATACCAAACATTTTACAACACTGGATTTTCGGAAGGAAGTAATACCCAGAATGAAAGTGGTATTTATGCCGGTTTAAAAATGAAACTTTCCAGCGCATGGTCGATAAATTCGTACATAGATTTATTTAAATTTCCATGGATGAAATATTCGGTAGACGCTCCGTCTTATGGACACGAGATTATGATTCAACCAGCTTATAAGCCTACAAAACAATTGGAAATTTACGCACGTTATCGTGAACAGATGCGTCAAAAAAATAGCCGCGATTCAGATGGAACAGTGACAGAATTGGAAGCTGTTTTACAGCGAAATTACCGTTTGAATATTGCGTATGCTGTGAGTGAATTTTTCACCATCAAAAGTCGGATTGAGTATGTTACAATTCAACGCAAAAGCAATACGCCGGAGGATGGTTTTATCTTCACGCAGGATGTTTTATATAAACCCAAGAAATTACCATTCGATTTGGCATTGCGTTATGCACTTTTCGATACAGATAGCTATGATACCCGGATTTATTCGTACGAAAACAATGCATTATACGTTTTTGCAATACCATCGTATTACTACCAAGGTAGCAGGGCGTATGCGATGGTTCGTTTTTCTTTTTTACGCCGGTGTGATCTTTGGTTTAGATATGGTGTTTTTATATACAACAACCGTTCTGCAATAGGATCTGGTGCGGAAGAAATTAAAGGATCTAAAAAATCGGATATTACCTTGCAGTTTCGTGTGAAATTTTAAATACAATTCATTTCTCAATATTCAATATCGAGGTTAAAGGTGTTTTTCAGTGTGTGTAAGTTTGGATTTTTACGCGCTAAGGAAGCAAATCTATCTTTACCAGTAAGGAACTTAATTTCTTTTTCAGGATTATCGTTTAAGGAAAAATCGATCTCAATTGCGTAATTTTTCAATTCTTTTCTAAAGAAACCAATCATATCCTGCAAATGCGGTTTGATGTAATCTATTTGAATTTGGTTATCTACATCCATCATAATGAGGTGATCTTCCTTTTGGACAGGTTCTCTTTTGATCATTGCATTGTAGAATGTCTCCATTCCTTTTTCCTTCATTTCAAATGCAAATCTTCGCCAAAGCATCTTTACCTGGTCATAAGAATAGGTATTGAAGGGTAAATTTTCAGGTAAAGTTGAAATTCCAGTTCGTTCATCCTCCTTTATTTCCATCATTTTTTTAATGGAAAGTGTTGAAGTGTTTAATGCTCCCGAAGGTACAGAAAGTATTTTTTGTTCCACAGCTGGTTTCTCGAAATTCTGTCGTACTGCCGGAGCAATAGGTTTTGAGGCACTTGGAACATTGTCTCTTAAATTTTGACTAGGAAATGGAATGAGTTCAACGGGATCCGTCAGACATTTTTTTTTTCTTGCTCTTGCAGTAAAGAACACAGTTGCATCAAGGCCATTTCCACCAGTAGACGCTGATTTTTAGAGGATTTGTAGTCGACATCAGATTTACTTAATACCGCGAGTGACCGTAAAATTAAATGTCCATCAACTTGTTTGGATTGATCGATATAGCGTTGTTCGATTGCTTCACCCGCTTCAAGTAATTTTGCCGTTCGAAGATCTTTGCAAACGAGTAAATTTCGATAATGATCTGCTAAGCCTACGATAAAATTATGCCCATCAAAACCTTTTTCATAAATATCGTTTAGCAGCAAAAGGGCAGAAGGAATATCTTCTTTTTGCGCACTTTCTACAATTCTGAAGTAATAATCATAATCCAGAATATTTAAATTTTCAAGCACACTTTTATAGGTAAGATTAGAACCTGTAAAAGTTACAATCTGATCAAAAATGGAAAGCGCATCACGCAGCGCGCCATCTGCTTTTTGCGCAATTAAATGCAAGGCTTCAGAATCTGCAGTTATTTCTTCTTTCGCCGCAATTGTTGCCAAGTGATCTGCAATATCTTTTACTTTGATACGGCTAAAATCAAATATCTGACAACGGGATAAGATAGTTGGAATAATTTTATGTTTTTCCGTTGTAGCAAGAATAAAAATCGCATGTTTTGGTGGCTCTTCTAATGTTTTCAAAAAAGCGTTAAATGCTTGATTGGAGAGCATGTGGACTTCATCTATAATATAGATTTTGAAATCCCCCAACTGCGGAGCAATGCGCACTTGGTCAATTAAATTTCGGATATCATCAACCGAGTTATTGGAAGCGGCATCTAATTCGTAAACATTCAGCGAATTACCCGTATTAAACGAAATACAAGAATCGCAGGTGTCGCATGCTTCAATGTTATCCGTTGGTGCAAAACAGTTTATGGTTTTAGCTAAAATCCGGGCAGTTGTTGTTTTTCCAACACCACGGGAACCACAAAATAAGAATGCTTGAGCTAAATGTTCTGTTTTTATTGCGTTTTTCAGTGTTGAAGTAATAGAAAATTGTCCCACAACCGTATCAAAGGTCTGGGGTCTATATTTTCGGGCCGAAACAACAAAATCACTCATTAATGCAAATTTAATGATTTGTACTAATTTTTCCGCGTAAAAAAACGGATTGTTAAAAACTAATTTAAGTACATTTTTTCTTGGTGTTTTCTACTTACTCAATTTGCCTTATATTTCTGTGCCACTCCGCTATTTTGGTATAGATATATTTCTTTGGACCTGCGCTGATTTGTGCTGTATAAATTCCTTTTGGTCCCGAAAATAAATACGCAGTTGAACATGCAATTGCCAGAAAAAAGCCGCTTTCTATACCAAATAATTCCATTCCCATGAAAGTTGAAGCAATTGGGGTATTGGTTGCTCCGGAAAAAATTGCCACAAAACCAATTCCAGCCAATAATGGAAAAGGCAGAGGAACAAACCAAACGAGCACATTTCCAAGCGTTGCTCCAATAAAAAACAAGGGAGTTACTTCTCCTCCTTTAAAACCAGCACCAAGGGTGAAGGATGTGAAGAGCAGTTTTAAGATGAAATCGTACCCATTCAAATTATGCGTAAAGGCTGACTCAATGCTGGGAATGCCAAGTCCAATATATTTTGTTGTTCCAAGAAAGTAAACTGCTGCGGCAATAAAAATGCCGCCAATCATTGGTCGGAACGGCGCAAAACGTATAGTCTTTTTAAAAGAATTTGTCCAAAACGCTGTCGATTTTGTATAAGCAAGTGCGGTTATTCCAAAAATAATTCCGCAGCATACTACCCAGAGAATTGTTTCTAGTGTCAATGGTGGTACTACTGGGATTTTAAAGGATGCATGCGAGATATTCCAAGCTAAACAAGTGAAATGTGCGCAATATGCCGCTAAAAAACTCGGGACAATAATGGTATAGTACTTTTTACGGAGAACGACTATTTCCAGAGCGAAAAGCGCACCTGCCAATGGTGTTCCAAAAACGGAGGCGAATCCACCACTAATTCCAATTATCAACAGTATTTTTCGATCG